>QIAN01000441.1 GCA_003225005.1 Acidobacteriota bacterium
AAAAAGCGCGCATCGTACACACGCACCAGTTCACCCAACTGCTGTTCTCGCTTTTGCCGGCCAAAGTCTATGGCGCAAAAATCGTGCACACCGAACATGAATTCTACGTTTATAGCAATGATGCCCGGGCTCGACGGATGTTCAAACAGTTATTTCGGTTTTGTTCGGCCCTGACCGTGGTGGGCCCTGAGGTTGCGCGTTACTACATCGAGGAGGTGGGCGTTCCCCCGCTACGCATTCATGTCATCGCTAATGGGGTCGATCTCGACCAATTCAACTTCCCCGGTCGAGAGTCGCGGAGTCGGCTCGGGTTATCGACCGATGACGTGGTCTTCGGTGTCGTGGGCCGCCTCGAACCTGAAAAGGACCATCGGACCCTGTTGCAAGCTTTCCGCGCGCTCATCGATCATCGCCAGGCGGCGCGTTTGCTCATTATCGGGGATGGAAGTCTTCGCGGCGAGTTGGAGTCATGTTCTCGAACCCTCGGCCTGGAGCGGAACGTGACGTTCCTCGGCGCGCGTACCGACATCCCCGAAGTGCTGGCGGCTCTCGACGTGTTCGTGCTGTCCTCGGTGCACGAGGGCGTCCCGCGTGGTCTTCGGTGTCGTGGGCCGTCTCGAACCTGAAAAGGACCATCGGACCCTGTTGCAAGCTTTCCGCGCGCTCATCGATCATCGCCAGGCGGCGCGTTTGCTCATTATCGGGGATGGAAGTCTTCGCGGCGAGTTGGAGTCCTGTTCTCGAACCCTCGGCCTGGAGCGGAACGTGACGTTCCTCGGCGCGCGTACCGACATCCCCGAAGTGCTGGCGGCTCTCGACGTGTTCGTGCTGTCCTCGGTGCACGAGGGCGTCCCGCTTTCCGTAGTCGAAGCCATGGGCGCCGGCAAACCGGTCATCGCAACCGACGTCGGTGGGCTGCGGTTGCTGGTCAAGCCGTCTATCAACGGACTGCTGGTCCCACCTGCAGATCCTGCCGCGCTCGAGGCAGCGCTGAGAGAATTATCGGTCAATCCGACGCTGCGGCAAGAGATGGGCGTACGGAGCCGCCAGATTGCAAGCGATTCGTTCAGTGTCTCGACTATGATCAACCGGTACCAAGAGATTTACGAGTCGGTCCTCGGCGATCGCGATGTGCGGAATTAGCGGGGTCTACGCGCCGAACAATGGCCCGATCGATCCCGACATTGTGCGGCGGATGACCGATGCTCTGCGGCATCGCGGCCCGGATGACGAGGGATATTACGCCGACCCTCAAGGGCACATCATGTTGGGGCATCGGCGCCTCAGCGTGATCGACCTTGCGACGGGACGTCAGCCGATCTTCAACGAGAGTGGAACGGTGGCGGTCGTCTTCAACGGGGAAATTTACAACTTCATCGAGCTGCGCAATGAGTTGATCGCCAAGGGATATAAGTTTCGCACCAACACCGACACCGAGGTGATTGCGAATCTGTACGACGAAGCCGGCGTGGGGTGTGTGCATCGGCTGCGCGGCATGTTCGCGATCGCCATTTGGGACGCGAAGCGCCAGGAATTGATCTTGATGCGAGATCGGCTTGGGAAAAAGCCGATCTACTACGCTGAGACGCGCGACGGGTTCTACTTCGCGTCTGAGATCCAATCGCTGACTTTGGTTCCGGGACTTTCGCGCGAAATCGATGAGTGTGCCATCGACCTGTATTTGACGTACAGCTACATTCCCAGCCCTTGGTCGATTTATCGAGCGATCCGGAAGTTGCCGCCGGCCCACTTGCTCCGTGTCCGCGGGAATAAGGTCTCGCTGGAGCGTTATTGGCAGCCGTCCTTCGAGCCCAAACTCGATCTCGACTATGGCGAGGCCAGGCGCGAACTGCTGAGACTATTTACGGAGTCGGTCCGACTCAGATTGATCAGCGACGTGCCGCTGGGTGTGTTTCTGAGCGGAGGGGTCGATTCCAGCGCGGTGGCGGCGATCATGAGCACGATGACGTCCGGACCGATCAAAACGTTCTCGATCGGCTTTTCCGATCCACGCTATAACGAGCTCGCCCACGCGCGGGTGGTGGCCCGTCATTACCGAACCGATCACCACGAGTGGATGGTCGAGCCCCAGTCCCTCGACGTGCTGCCGGAGATCGTCCGCACCTATGGCGAGCCATACGGAGACTCCTCGGCGATTCCAACCTGGTATCTCTCCCGCCTTGCCAAGTCCCATGTGACCGTCGCACTCAATGGAGACGGCGGAGATGAGCTGTTCGGCGGCTATCCATGGCATCGCGTGATTCCCGTTCTCAATCGGATGGCTTCGTTCGCCGCTCCCTGGCTGATGCGTCGCCTCGCCGGCTCGTGGATATTGCCGCGACGGGGACGGACCCTCGCCGAGTTGCTGTCCATGACTGAGGCCCAGCGGGTGCAGCGGCTTCGAAGTTTTTTGACCGACGCCGAACGCGACCGTCTGTACCATCGCGAGTTCCGTGATCGGGTGGATCGCAGCGCCGATCGCTATCTCGAACAGGTCTATGACTCCGGCTCGCTGGACCTCTACGATCGGGTGTACAAGATGCGCATGGCTTGGAGTGCCGGTCGCCGTTGCTCGATCATCATCTGCTGGAGTTCGCCTGCCGCCTTCCGGCGCGTTGGAAAATACACCGGGGGCAGTCAAAGTACATTTTCAAGGAGGCGATTCGTTCGCTTTTTCCCCACGGATTCTTGGATCGCCGGAAAATGGGGTTCTCGGTTCCGATCGGAGAATGGTTTATAGGCGAGTGGAGATCCTGGGTGTCGGACGCGCTGCTGGTTGGGCCGCTGGCCCAACGCTCGATCATCGACCGGCGCGAACTGCAGGCCATCCTTGCAGAGCATGGCTCTGGCCGCCGGAATCGGGAAACCTTAATTTGGAACTTGGCGATGCTTAGCCTGTGGTTTGAACAGTACACTCCGGCCTGAGAGCTCGATGTCATCCGCGCTTTATGAGTATGACCATACCTGCGATCCTTATGAGACACACAAGTAAGTGGCTTCCGTTTATCGACCGACGTGATAAGTGTCCAGCGGATGAGTGCTTGACGAAAACACGACTCGCGTTTTTAGTTAGAATAGGAACCTATCGACTCGGGTGTTTCGCTGTCATTGCCCTCGTCATAGGTTGCGGCCTTGCTTTAAGGAAGGATGCCTCTGAATTTTTGCTCTACCGGTTGACTTATGTCCGGCACCTTCCGGAATCGGCTTCAACCCACAACGATGTGGTGTATGTTTTGGGTGGGACTCCGGATAGTCTCAAGGCCAAATTTCAAACCGCTTCCAAGCTGGTCCAAGATGGCAGGGCAGCGCGCATGTTAGTGCTGAGCCAGCAGGCATTGATGGCATTCAGTCCCGCTCTCGGCCGCAACCTGACGGCCGACGAGTGGGTGGTGGAGAACTTTAGCGCCTTCGGCATCCCGGCCGACGCGATCGAGTTTGTCGCTTTCGAAAAGGGGTTTTTTGGAACCTGGTCCGAAGCCAAGGGTCTTTCCCGTTTCGTCAGGGAACGAGGATACCGACGCTTAATTCTTGTGACGTCTCCCTTTCATAGCCGGCGAGTGTGGGAGAGCTTTTCCCGTGCGATCGAACAGCCTGACACGGGCCTTTTCTTGTATCTGGCCGATGAGTCAGCCTACCTTCGTCATCTGCTTCCTGAGTATGTCAAACTGCTTCTCTACCGCGCACTGTTGTTCTAGCGTTGCGAATGCCAGCGGAAGAGGCCCATGTGCAGCAACATCAACCTTCATTGACAATACTAACAAACCATCAGGATGTGCCCGATCACAATTGAAGACGCAGCGCGCGTTTTGGTGCTGAGCCAGCAGGCATTGATGGTATTCAGCCCCGCTCTAGGCCGCAACCTAACAGGCTGTTGAAAAACTCCCCGAACGTCTCTCATGATGCGTAGTCCTAGAGGAGGCGTTATACAAGGGAGAACAAGAATGCGCGGAAGCGACGGGATGCAGGAAGCGCTGTTCACGAT
>QIAN01000444.1 GCA_003225005.1 Acidobacteriota bacterium
AGACGCAATAGGCCAAGTCAAGGGCTACGCGTCCGCCGTCAGCGTCAACAAGGGCCAGAAGATCACCTTTTACGTAAGCGTCAATCCGGGTCAGACCTACACCATCGACGTCTATCGGATGGGGTGGTACCAGGGACTCGGTGCGCGGCTAATGCAGCACATAGGCCCGCTCAACGGTGCCCACCAATCCACCTGCCCGACGAACGCGACGACGGGAATGATCGAGTGCCACTGGACGCCAGCTTATACGCTGGCCACCCAGACCTCGTGGACTAGTGGAGTCTATCTCGCCCTCCTGACCAACTCGCAGAACTATCAGAACTACATCATATTCGTAGTCCGAGACGACGGTCGGGCTGCGTCCCTGCTCTATCAGCAGCCTGTGACGACTTATCAGGCCTACAACGACTATCCCTGGGACAACAAGACCGGCAAGAGCCTCTACGCATACAACAGCTATGGCGCAAATACCATCAGCGGTGGCCCGAATGCCGTGAAAGTTTCCTTCGACCGCCCGTACCTTTGGGATGGCACTGGCGGCGGTAATGGCAGCTCCTTCCTTCAATTCGAGTACCAATTCCTTCGCTGGCTGGAAATGTCGGGCTACGACGTGACCTACTCGACCGACGTCGACACTCATATAAACGGCTCCCGTTTGTTGAACTATGCCGGTTTGCTCTCTGTTGGGCACGACGAGTATTGGTCGAGGCCTATGTATGATGCCTTCATGGCCGCACGCGATGCGGGGGTCAACCTCGGGTTCTTTGGCTCCGATGCTGCCGACTGGCAGGTACGGTTCGAACCTTCGAGCAGTGGTGTGCCGAACCGCGTGATGGTCTGTTATAGGAACGCCAATCTCGACCCGATCACCGACATCAGCCTGAAAACCGTCGAGTGGCATGACCCGATCCTCAACCGTCCTCCGCAGACTATGGTTGGTGTCGAGTACGCCTCCGAGGTATCTTCAAGTGCTCCGCTCTGGGGCTGGGCCTCCTATGTTGTTACCAACAGCGGGAACTGGGTGTATGCGGGGACAGGGTTTAGGGACGGTGACAAAGTGCCATATATCGTCGGATACGAAGCCGACAAGATGTGGACACAGTACCCAACGCCAAATGCGGTAACCGGGACGTACACCCTGCTGTCGAACTCGCCTCTCGGCTCTGGTGCCGGCCAACCGTACGGCAACTCGTCAGTCTACCAGGCCGCAAGCGGAGCTTGGGTGTTCGCATCCGGGGCCAATGCCTGGAATTTGGCCTTGGACAGCTACGGGCATTCTAACTTTGTTGATCCTCGCATTCAGAAGACTACGGCGAACGTCCTCAACCAGTTTTTCAACCCGCCGGTTAACTTCAGTATCGTCGCTTCGCCCTCGAGCCAAGCCGTGACGCAAGGTGGTTCGACGAGCTACAGCGTCACGGTTAGCCCAATAGGCGGCTTCAGCAACCCCGTCACCCTAAGCGTGAGCGGACTGCCCAACGGAGCCAACGGCAGCTTCACCGGCACCAGTGGCACCCTGACGCATACCACCTCGGTCACCTTTGTAGTGAACCCGCTCCCTGACTTCTCGCTGAGCGCTTCGCCTTCAAGCCGTTCGGTGACGCAAGGTGGTTCGGCGAGCTACAGCGTCGCGGTCAACCTGATAGGCGGCTTCAGCAACCCAGTCACCCTGAGTGTGAGCGGACTGCCCACGGGCGCCAACGGCACCTTCAGTCCCAACCCCACGACGGCCTCGTCCACGCTCTCGGTGACTACTAGTCCGACCACGCCGATCGGAACCTATACGCTTACCATCACCGGCGTGAGTGGCAGTCTGACCCGTACCACCACGGTCACGCTCGCGGTTACTCTCCCTGGCGTCAAGTTTGACAACTCAGCGAGTTCAGGGTTTCAGTGGAGCGTAACTCGCATTACCACGCCTTCGCTCGTCGTTGGGAGCGGTGCCAATCGCGCTGCGATGATCA
>QIAN01000445.1 GCA_003225005.1 Acidobacteriota bacterium
CTCATCGCTCTCACCCTCTTCCTGCTCGGCTTCATAGGCCTCGCTATCGGCATGTATCCCTATGTTGTGCCGCGAGCCGTGACCATCTGGGACGCTGCCGCGCCGGAGCAGAGCCAAACCTTCATGCTGGTTGGCGCAGCGATCATCATCCCGGTGATTCTCGCCTACACCGGCTGGGCCTATTGGGTGTTCCGCGGCAAGGTCGGCGCACACGGGTATCACTGATGGTACCGCGCCTTCTCGTGTGGAAACGACTCGCCTGGATGGTAGCGATCTGGGCTGCAAGTGTTGCGACACTCGGCGTCGTCGCGGGCATTCTGCGGCTTTGGCTCAGGGCAGGGGGAGTGTAAGCCGACGCCAAGAGTGGAACGCTTTTTGACGAAGTGATGGTCGAGGAAGTCATGGCCCTATCGCTCGAGGCCTCGCAAGTACAAAGGCGAGCAGAAAACTACCGCGCTTATTTCCTTGTGCAACTGCCTGAGTTCGCGCGCGCAACGCATTCATCCTGTAGCCGATCATTGGAAAAATGACGCCGAGGTGCCGCTGGATCGCATCTGGCCTGAGTTGGGTAAAACGATGTGGTCCCTCGAACACGCGGATGACTTCCTGCTCAGCCGCGGTAACGCAGAACCATTTCTTGGAATGATTTAGTCCCGAGAATGCCTGCGGCGAGTTTCCTAGGCGACGATGGCGAGTCTCGGAGAGGACAACATCCTTGCATTTGCAACAATGCGGACAATCATGGGCTCGGCTCGTCCGCGGATCGGTAGTTCTTGCTCTGGCGACAAGTTAACCGGTAGACCCGCTGTCTTGTAAACCTCCTCTGACAGAATGACCTCGCATTCGAGGCCCTTCGTCATGTCCTGCAGGCGCGCAGCCACGTTGACGGCGTCTCCAAGCGCGGTGAATACTTGGTGATCGCGATAACCGATGTCGCCGATGATCACTTCCCCGCCATGGATGCCGATCCCGAAACGGATCGGATTGAGCAGGTCACGGCTTAGAAATTGATTTAACTCATCGATATTCGTGGCAATCAGCGCTGCTGCCTGAAGGGCCTGACGGCAGGCGGTTCGCGGGTTGGTGTTGAGCCCGAATAGGGCCAATTCCCCATCCCCGACAAATTGGTTTGGTTGACCGCCGCATTCGATCACCGCCTGGGAGACTGCGCTTAGGAACCGGTTGACAATGAATACGGTATCGAACGGCAATCGCTGCTCGGCAAGTGTGGTTGATCCGCGCATGTCCACGAACATACTGACAAGATAACGTTCCTGACCAATGCGGACAGAACCTGCGTTCCGGAGAGAAGCCGTTGTGACATCGGGCCTAAAAATCTGGAAGAAAGACAGATCGGTGTTCGGACGCAATTGGCAGGCGAGGCGAATTGCCGGATCGCCACCGGCGCCCACACGATCGAGCACGAAGGCTTCTCGCTTTGACGGCGCCGGCAGCGAACTGCAATCGCCTATCACACGAATTCGACAGGTAGAGCACCGAGCGCGACCACCGCAAATGCTGGCGTGCGGCACGTTATTGCGCAGGCTGGCTTCGAGCACGCTCAGGCCTTTCGGCACACGAACCGTCCTGCCGTTGCCGTACGACAGATTGATCATGTCGCCGCGGCGCTCATTCAACGTGCGCACGCCACGAGCGATCAAAACAAATCCGATCAGGCCGACATATCCAATCAAAAAATAATCGACGATGCTGTCGATGATGTCCTGCTCCGCAGCGGTCCCGACCTGACGTCGGGAGAGATTATCCGCCTTCCATTGTGCGGTGCCGCTGTCATGCACGACCCTTCGTCCGCCTTGATAGAGCCCGAGCATGGCAAGCGTCGGAATGAGTACCGCTGCGGCCAGCAGAAGCGGCGCCCCTGTTTTGAAGTGCGCCTTCATGCGAAGCCAGAAATACAGTCCAATGCAGCCGTGAACCCAAGATACGATCAGAACAATGAACATCAGCCACATCTTGTATGGCCATATAACCCAGTACGAGTAAAACACCTGCGGATAGAGCTTTTGATGCTGGAACAGTACGTCGTCAATCCGCACACCGGCAAGATGGGTGATGACGAGGGCAGGGATACTTAAACCTAGTACAAGTTGTATCGGCTCGATTGCTTTCCAGTGAAATTGACGGCGCTGGTAAAGCGCCCAGATCCCGAGGCCGGCATGGGCGGATGCCGCGGCATAAAACGCCGTCGCGATTGGCAAACTTTTCCAGAAGGCGGTGTGATATCTGACGCCCGTGGCAAGGGCATCCATCGAAATATTGCCGAGCGCGTGGTTGATGAAATGGCTGAGCAAGTAGGCGAACAGAACCAGCCCACAAGCCAGACGGATCTGCCGGACGCCGACGCTGCGGATGTATTTGTCAAGGTACGCTCGATTGAGCTCAGTCGTGCGCATAGTTCCTGCCTTCAATGGAATAGTTCGCGATCGTTCCATAATGCAGGTGTTTGGCCATGATGTTCCTTGGCTTGCCATCATCAGAGTGGCGTGCACGTTCTGGTGGCTGCGAGACTTCGCCGGTGCGAAGTTATCGTCTTTGCGCTTTGAGTGTAGGTTTTATCGGCGTCGTCCAACGTGACCCTCGCGCGCTACGTTTCTCGTACGCAACCACATCAGCTATACACAGGAGGCGATCCTTGCGTGCTTCCCCACGGAGCTTCGCGAACGCCACAGAATCCGGCTCTCAATGTGACGACGAGCACCGTGTCAGACGACGGCACGTCAGAACGCATTCCCGTATCGCGCGATCTCGCTGCGGCTACCATATATCCACATCGGCTCGCCGCATTCGCTTGTGCCGTGGTCCGTCATGCAGGCGGCGCTCCAGGGTGGAGCTACAATCTCGCGGCCCTCGATCCTGTAGACCTGCGCTCGAATGCCGCTTTTGGGGATTCGCGCCTGAGCCATCGTTGGCGTCGCGAGTGACGGCAAGAGCAATAAGGCCGCCAGAAGGTATCTGATCTTCATTGTTCGATTCCTTGATTGCGGACCCTCCCATGCCACCGGAGGCACGCCCAGGTTTGCGTTGGGATGGCGCATGTCCGTCTCCGGTAGGAAGACTCAGGTTGGAGTCTGGATATTCCCGAACACGCAAATATCGGAATTCTGCGAACTATCGCGGTAGCAGCTGTCGGATGCGATCACGGGAGGGGCGGACTTCTCAGTCGGCGGGCCCTATAGGCGATCATGAGAGGTGTTTGATAACAACAGATGTGCCGCGTTTAGCAGCCTCGGCAAACGTTTCTGATCTTGCGGTCGACGTTCGCGTCTTCTTGATCAAGTATGTGCTGAGATACAGATGTCGATGGCGGAACATCGGCTGCACGCGGCTGGCGGTGGCCTACCGGCGCGGACCAGGGTCTCGTTGTAGTTTCGCTGCCTGTCGTCAATGAACGAACGGACGGTGCTGATGCCATGGCGCCGGCTGTTCCGAGACCAACTACTTCTCGTCGCTGCGGTGGAGTAGAGTCAATTCCGAAATCCTCGTTGGGATGGTAAAAGGCATGTGCCCGCGGTTCTTGGATAACAGCTTGTGCGATTACCGGGGTTGTGACCGCCGTTGACAGAAGTGCGGCCACGCCAAGAAATGCGAATCTGCTCATCGACTGTCTCCATCCGCTGCGCATCAGCGCTTCTGATAGTCAGACTCTCGTTGAGGTCCTGATATTTCCCGAACACCGAATGTTGAGAGTTATCCAACCATCGCTAAAACGTCGTGCGTGCTCACTTGGAGGCTCGCTGACGGTTTAGGTGGGACCAGCGTTATGCATGGGTAGAAGTAACGCTCGCAACTCTTCTTTGAGAAGAAAGAAGTGCAAGGATTCGGGAATATCGACGGCTGAATATCAGTCCTGTTATTGGAGGCAGCGTGGCGGCGCTTAAGAAGCAAATGTGCCGGAGCTGTTCGGCCGACGAAGCCTCCAAAGCGTCCCAGCCGTCGCCCCTTGGCTGGCTCGATCTTTTAATCCAGCAATTCTTGGCGCTCTTAAGCGATGCTTGGCGCCAAAGGATAATCGCCCATTGAGGGCGGCCAGAGGACGAGGCATGAACATCAGCTACAAGCGGATAACTTTGTGTTTTGTGTTCGTCGTGCTCGGTAGCACGCTCGCGTTCGCAAGGCCGATGACGGGTGCTGAAATTGGCTGTCATTCGTACGAGAGAGAAAGGCCGCTTCTCATGCTCCGATATCAAAACCATGCGCCGCGAGCGGGCTATGCGCGTCGCCGCTTACCGAATACGACTAAAGATGATTGGCCTGCCGGAATGATCCTAGGTAACGCAGACTTCATGTTGACCTTTCGGCACTGGCTCAGTGTTTAAGTAAGCATCCATGACCGCCGAGCCTTCGGGTTAGCTCGCTGTCATGCGACGGCCTCTTGACTCGGCGCGGCCTCTCCGAGGCTATCCATTGTGGTGATCGTAGTAGCCATACCCCGTAGTTGTACGCGTATTCCTCGGGACTTCCGAAAAGCGGCGGCGGGTTAGTGCGGGCATGCCGCATTGAAGCTCGACCGGAGCGGCTTCGCGAATTCTCAATGCCATGGGGCGCGGGAAGTCGCCGGCATACTGCACTTCGTGGGTGCAATAGCAAAGCCGCCAAGCGGCGTATGTTCGCCGGCGGCTTTGATCTGGGTCCCGGACTTTGCGCCTCGACAATCCCGGCGAACACTCCGCTCGAATTGCATCATCCAGATGCGCGCGAAAATCATCGGTCCATTGCTCTCCGCCGCACTCAGTGGCGTAACGCGCGGCGACTTGAACCTGTAAAACCTCAAAACAAAAACGGATTGACTGAGACGGACATCTTTCCATCCGTCGTCCGTTCGACCTTAAAATCTATTTGTTTTTGCGCAGTCGTATCCCCAACGGTCACAGACAATAATCCACTGCAAGTAACCGCTCGCGTTGCCCAGTTTCTTGAATTTGTAAGTATTGTATCATCCAACCTATATACCGCGCCTTGTCTCGCTTTTTGCCAAATCGCCGATTTTTCAGCTTCTGTAGTCGTATTACTCACCATTGCCGCAGCCGAATTCGAATTTTTGACAGCGTAATTGACAAGTGCATTATTGCTGTCATCCGAAATGACCTTAACCACTGAATTTCGCGTATCTAAAGAATCACACTCGGGTTCCGCCCCTCCACACCCGTTCAATAAAAGCAAAGCAGAGAACCACCATAAAGCTAACGGCTGTTTTTTTCGAAATGGGTTCGTCGGAACGCTCACGATGTCCGATCTGTCCTGTGCCATTGATCATGCCGGTGAAACGGCGGCTGAGGTTCTTCCGTTCAATGTAATTCATCGAACGGCCCAATGATCAGAGCCATCACTCGCCGGCTTTGGAATTACGCGCGCGAAAGCTGCCTGAGGGCTTGGCTACTGACGCCGCAGCATAACGGGGGATTGCAAATCAGGCGGGTTTTTTTTGCCCAGAGGTCTCACCTGTGTGTACTGAAAACCTTGTCCGAGTTGATGACGTGATGGAATTGCCTAAGCTGGCGGAATGATCGGACTGCTCTGTTTCTTTCTGGCCGTCGTGGCCTTGCCATTCAAGTCGAAGTTGCGGCTTGAAGCCGAGAACGCGGTGCTTCGATATCAGTTGATTGTCTTGAGGCGTAGGCTGCATGGTCGCGTCCGGCTGACGAACCATGATCGATGGTTCTTTGTCCAGATATATCGCTGGTTTCCATCGATCCTGAAGCTCCTCACGATTTTCCGTCCCGAGACGCTCGTACGTTGGCATCGGGCCGGCTTTCGACGCTATTGGCGTTGGAAATCGTCCTCACTGGGAGGGCGGCCGCAGATCGATACAGGGCTGCGCGTTTTGATGCGGCGGATGAGCGTCGAGAACCCGCTCTCGGGAGCGCCACGCATTCACGGTGAGTTGCTCAAGCTCGGGTTTGAGGTCGCGCCAAATACATGGTTAAGCGGCGTGGACCGCCAAGCCAAGCATGGCGCAACTTCCTTCGTAACCACGCACCGGACATTGCCGCCATGGACTTTGTTCGTCGTCCCGACCATCGACTTCAAACTGCTCCATGGCTTGGTCGTCGTGCGGCTAGATCGCAGAGAGCTGGTTTGGATCAGCGTCACAACGCACCCGACCGCGGAATGGGTTGCGCGCCAGATCACAGAAGCATTCCCGTGGAATGAAGCTCCACGCTACATGATCCGCGACCGGGATCGCATCTATGGTGCGGTCGTCACACGTCGATTGCGCGCCATGGGCATCCGCGATAAGCCGATTACACCAGCCTCGCCTTGGCAGAATGGCTTTGCTGAACGGCTGATCGGCTCGATCCGGCGCGAGAGCGTCGATCATATGATTGTCCTGGGCGAGGCGCATCTGCGTCGCATTCTGAAATCTTACGCCCACTACTATAACGGAGTCAGAACGCATCGGTCTTTGAACAAGGATGCACCGGTCTCTCGCTCGGTACAGCGCGCCGGTGTCATTAGTTCACGCGCCATCCTTGGCGGACTTCATCACCACTATAATCGGATTTAAGGTTTTCGGTACACACAGGCGGCCGATGTCGCTGTAAAATGCCTTCAGCTGCTCGTGCAAATCGGCCAGAACGGCGGTCGCGAACACATTGATCCGTCGCAACAGGTGGTCCGTCGGGATCATGTCGTCGAGGCTAAACTCATAAAAGAGCTGCCCCTGATCTCGGTCCTGCCGCCCCTTAAGCAGGAACCACTGTTCGGCGGGCTTCTCAACCCCTTTTTCGACAGCATCGACCCGCTTCGGGCATGCGGCGCGATCCGTCGAAACCATCCAACTCACTATTGTCCGTGAGGCGATGGAATGGTGACGATCTCTCCCCGGTCGAGACCGGCGAGGGGCGTATGCGTCGGGGCCAGATCGCTGGCGCGCTGAGAGACGCCGCTCCTTGTGGGCATGCTGGCCTCACCGGTACTCGAGGATCGCCTCCAGCTTCTGGCCGTTCGGGCTGGTCCAGTCGATCGCTAGCTCGGAGATGATCTGGTCGACCGTAGTGATCGCGCCCCCGCTAGCTCCATGCGGCGCAAAGCCAGTTCATTGCCGTACTTCGACCATGAAGCCGACGCGTCGGCCGATACCTGCACTTCGTAATCTTCTTCCAGAATCTGTAGCACCGGAAAGGTGACGCAGATTTCTGTGGTGACGCCGGCAATGAACAGCTTTTTGCGACCAGTGGCCTTGACAGCCCTGTTGAATCCCTCGTGGTGCATTGCGTTGACGATGCCGGGCCGCTTTGCTCGTGGTCAGCACAACGGGCATGCCTACAGCCTTGGCGATTCTTGCGAGCCGCAGTGCATTTTTTTCACGAGGTTGATATCACTTGAGTGTGTCCAGCCCATCGTGCCGACCTGATGGTCGATCAGCAGCATCGCGGCATTGTCGGGTGTGAAAGCTTTTTTGTGCATTTTCGATACCTCCGGTTAAGTGAACCTTGCTCGAGAGAAACGCGCCTCGGACCTAACGCTCGGCATTCGGGGTTACACGAGTTCGCGTCCCTCTCCCACGAACATCGGCCCATTCGCCAACCGGATTAATCCCTTAAATTTCAAGGAGCCGTTTGATTGGGCTATACAATGCGAGGAAGTCGATTTGCTCAGCTGAGCGCCTTTGTGGAGGTCGCCGGCCATGGCAGCTTCACGAAGGCAGCCGCGCATTTGGGTATGACGACGGGCTCGCTCAGCCTAACAATCCGCACGCTTGAGGAAGGCCTCGGGGTCGGCCTGCTCAATCGCACGACCCGTAGTGTTGCGCTT
>QIAN01000446.1 GCA_003225005.1 Acidobacteriota bacterium
CCGGATAAAACCAAAGACCTGGAAACTCGAAGAGGTGAGCGGCGGCGTGAGTCGTGGGCGAGGCGCTCTTGAGCGCGGAGCCGCGGTGCTTACGCATCGAGTCGCCCTTGAGCACGAGGCGGTAGCTGTGATGCACGAGCCGATCGAGCATGGCGTCGGCGACGGTGCGATCGCCGAGGTAGGCGTGCCATTGACCCAGAGGCAACTGGCTGGGAATGAGGGTCGAGCGCCGGTCGTAGCGGTCCTCGAGGGATCTCCAGCGAGAATCGCGCACGGTTTCATCGGCGAGCGGGGCGATGCCGAAGTCTTCGATCACGATCAAGTCGGCCTTGGCGAGCTGGCGGTAGAGCCATAGTGCTCGGCGAAGTCCTGACAGCGCGGGTTGAGACCGGGTTCGTAGCGCTGCGCACGCTTTACACCGCTCTTCAGGTTATCGGGCACGATGGCGCACGGTGCGCCGCCGAGGAACTGGAGCGCCCGCACATGGGCGCCAAGCCAAGTCGGCGATAGAGGCTCAGCAAAGGAAGGTGCTCCTGCCTATGTGGACGCCGCCCAGACCTCTTATGACGCCGTCACCAAGCGATTTGCCCAGATCAGCCTCGAGAGCCAGGCTAACCAGACCAATGTGTCCGTGCTCGCCGCGGCTTTCCGAGGAAGTAGACAGCCTGGTGCCGGCAAGAGCACCGGGCGAGCGCTCGCTTGGAGCCATTCTGATCCGTGCCGGCCGCCTCACACCTGAAACGGTCGCCCAGGTCATGCAGCTGCAGAATGAGCAGGGCCTGCGCTTTGGCGATGCCGCGATCAAGCTCGGGCTGTTAACAAGCGCCGACATCGCTATGGCGCTCGCGCGTCAGTTCGACCATCCCTTACTAGTACGCGGCGAAAGCAACGGACGTCGAGAGTGCAGCCGAGAGTTCCTGTCGGCGAGCGCCCAACACCATGGCTGCGACCGCCAGCACAGCGAGAACGAGAGCCGGCCGCATTGGCTGCAAGAAGGTCAGAATATCCTGGGGCCTTCCGAGCAAGACGAAACTACACAGGAGAAAAAGTCTGAATGACATCGTCGGGAGCGTGGTAACGGTGCTTATCGTTTTGTCGGAGACCACGTGGTATAGGCCTCCCCCTGCAAGTACTTGACCCACCCCAGCGCTATGGCCACGTTCACTACCACGAAGATTCGTGCTGCTTCGACCATTCGAGACAACAAACTTCTTTTCGGCACAAACGAAGCCGCGCCTGCCGCAACGTAGAAGATTCCTTGGGCTATGAGCGCCGTGAGGAAGAAGCCTCCGCTCCCTGCCAGAAGCAGGTTCGATACGAGTAGCGCGACTAAGAAAAGCGGTACCAGGAATTTGCACACCTTGTGCGAGAAGAGTTCGAACGATAACAAGCCAAACCGGAAAGGGTTCAAAAGTTGGCGATGATTCATGATCGCCCTGATGGTTCGGCTGGTGATGCGCACTTGTCGATGGAACTCTCCCTTGGGGCTCCCAGCGTCTTTCTCGAAACAGATCGCCTCTCGCTGCAGGACTCCGCGGTAACCCTGTTGATTTATCGACAGTGGTATGACCAAGTCGTTGATATCGTAATCCTTAAGCGGCAAATACAGCTCCTTGCGAATCGCAAAAATTGCACCATCTGCGCCAATGCACGACCCCAAGCAGCTTTCGAGTTCCTTTGTTATCAGTTCGAGCCTTGAATAAAGCCCGAGAGAATATGGAGCAGCGCCATCGCCCGAACCGTATTTCGTCCAGCCAGTGACGAAGCCTATTGTGTTGTTCTGGAATGGACCCAACAGCGCCTTGAGCGCGCCCTTTTCGTAACTGGAGTTCGCGTCGGAGAATACAATGATTCCGCCTGCCGCCAACGGTAAAGCGCGGTTCAGACATGCGGTCTTTCCTATCCGCCCTTCGTAGTGTCGCAGCACAATGCTCTTATTCGCGAACTCCAAGACAATCTCGCAGGTACGGTCACTTGAACCGTCCGAAATGATGACGATCTCCAGTAATTCGCGCGGATAGTCGAGTGAAAGCGTATTTTCGATCTTCTCCCGGATGACCTTTTCTTCATTGTAAGCGGAGATAATCAAGGTGACGGAAGGCAGGTGCCCGCTTTCCCCAGCACAGCTACTCTCATCAAACCTTCCGACTCGCGACACGAGCCAGAGAAATGCGGGGTAACCGACGTAGGCATAGAGTATGGCGAGGAGCGCCACCCAGAAAGTGGTTGCGATTCCGATCATTCACCCACTCGAGTTGACTTTGCCGGACAGCGCAATGGCGAGAATTCCAGCGGCCAGTATATTCGAGACGTTGTGCATACCTCTTTCTATCGGGAGATCGAGCGCAATCTGGATCACAACATGGGGCACGGCGACCGAGAACATACTCACCAGACTACACGCCCAGTGGTTGTGCACTGGGCCGGGCGGCAGCCTTCAGGCACTACGTGTTAGTTGGGCCGGTCAACCGGTCAAACAGCGTTGCAAGCTCCCTGGTAAGCGTTCGTCGTGAGAACTTCTCCACAAATTGCGGATGGATCGCCGCACTTGTTCGCATGCGGGCTTCGTAGGCTCTTTCGACAGCGTGACGGAGGTCCGCGCGCCTATTGGAGGTCACAACGTATCCGGCTGACGCGTACTTGTGGACGATCTCGGCGTTGTCGCCAGGCGATACTTCGGCGAGGATTGGAAGTCCGGTCGCAAGATATTCATAAGTCTTCGCAGCGACTGCAATGCGTTCCGACACGCCCTGTTTTAGATACAGTAGCGATGCCTCCCGCATCAATTTGAGCGCGTCCTCCCGTGAAACGGGAGGAAGCACCCTTATTCTCACTCTGTCCTTAAATCGCTCGTAGGAGTCGAAACTGCCGCCCACCTGAACGAATACGATGTCGTCCCTCTTGATCTCGGCGAGGCATTCCAGTAGCTCATCGGGATTTCGCGCCCCGTAGAACAATCCGACATGCATGACTTGAAAGTCGCCTCCGCTAGCGACTTGCTCGACCGGGGTAAGCACATCATATCCGTTGGGAATCGTGACGATCTTCCCGCGGTGCTCCGGATAGATGGCGGCATACAACCGCGCAGCTCCATCAGTGTTCAGTATCAGGACATCACAGGTATTGAGAACGAACCGCTCGAGCCGACTGATAATCGCGCGGCGTAGCCGGCGGGAGTGATAGGGGGACCATACGTCACGGAAGTCGACGACCAGCGGCCGCCCGGTTAGGCGCTTCACGATGGCCGCGCTCACCGATGAACTGAAGGGTGTACAGCTTGCGTAGATTAGGTCACATTCGCGCGCCAGCCTTAGTGCGGCAATGGTAGAAAACCAGGCGATCTGGGAATCCGGAAGGCAGAGATACTCCCGGAATAGATTGACTTTAAGGTTCTTTCCGAATAGCCGAGCGATACGACGGCATGAACCATGAAGGAAATCAGCAAGGCTCGCCAGGCTCCATTCGAAACTACGCTCCACCCGGATCCCTGTTGGATCCCCCCCAAGGTTAAGCGTGACCCAGGGATCCTTGGAATGTCTGACGGTGAGCACGAGAGGTTCCCATCCAGAGTGTGGAAGGAGTTTCGCGAACTCAAGGCTACGGGCCACGCCTGAGGCGACGATCGGCGGGAAATAGTAGCAAATCATGAGGACTTTCTTCGTCATGAAAGAAATGCCTCGCTGTTGGCAACAATCCGTTCTGCTGTCATAGCGAGCATCTTCACTTTCGTCATCATCTTGCTCCCGATTCCCGAAATGGGTATCTGGCGAATTCCGTCAGTGGCGAAAAGCCCTTCGAACCAGACGACTGTGTGCATGGCCAACCCAAATGAAGATGCCGCATCTGGAGGAAAGATGGCTGCTTCGGTTTCGCGATAGTCATCGGGACTTAGGAGATCCACTCGGTACAGAACTACTTGCGCTCCATACCTTGATTTGCAGTCCTGAGCGGGTCGATAAAGGGCATCCCCGTGAAGGAGGAGCGGGCCGGCCATGCGCGAACCGCGAAGTCCGAGCTTTATTGGATTTTTTGGATGCGCCCGGTACGGACCCCGTAGATTTTCAGAAACGAAGAGTTGCAGGTTGTTGTCTCCGTTTCCAAAAGATCCATTTGTGACGAAAAGGTAGACATGACCATTCCATTCGACGACAACTGGGTCAATTCCGCTGAAACCCGCAAGCAGAACCGTATCCTGCTGAAATCGAAGCAGGGAGGCCGCCGTTGCCTTCGCGCTTCGGTACAAGACGGTACTGCCGCTTTCACCTTGTTCCGGTAGAAGAAATAGTGCGTCCGGATCGGAGGGGTGCTCGAATACAAATGGAAATGAGAGGTGATAGGGTTTCTCCAGGATGATCACTTCGGGTCCGGCTGGCCGGCCGAAAGAGTCGAGGGGCAATGCCTTCAATCGGCCTTTCCCATCGAAGTAGAGCTGTTCCTCGAAGAAAAGGGTCTTGGTTTCTCCCACCCGCGCCAGAAACGGATCGGCGATAAATCGCTGTGCCCCCGGCTCGATCCAGTGAAGATGTCGTAGCGGTGGAAGTCTGGGCAACAAATCACGAGTGGATGATTGTTGGGTGTCTATAATGCCGATAGCCCATTGACCCGCCAGTAGATCAGCCCCAGTAAGGCGATTAAAAAGTGTCTTGGCTGCGATTCGCAGGCTTACGCGAAAGGACCGAAACCACAACCGAATCAGGGGAAAGTTTTCTGAAGAGCGCGCATCAAATGCGCGTTGCGCATCAAAGTACGATCCCGCGCCTGCTCCCAATGAAAGTTGCTCGACCATCGCTTGCGATGCCACAAGCAATGCCATCTGGCTCATGGCCGGAGACGAGGGGTGCATCCGAAGCTCCCCTGCCCCAAATAGGTCCCGGCATTTGCCATCGCGACAAGTAACAAGCTCGATGGATAGGGAAGGGACGCCGGCAAGCCAACTTTCCCATATTGCCTGTGGATCTGTTGCTCCGTTTCCCCCTATAGAAAGCCAGTACACAGGGCGACACAATTCTATAGAAAGACTCTCGGCCAGTGCTCTTGGTCCCGATACGACGAGAGGAATATCCTTGGTATTGGCTGGAAGATCACTGAACGAAGATATAGCACTCTCCGGGCAACGGTCCAACTGGCCTTGATCTGCGCGTCGCCAGTCTCAGGCAATGACAACCGAACGGCTCGGGCGAAACGGAGCAATCTGGGGGTACCGGCACAATCGGTAGACCCCGACTCCCAACGCATTGAACGCTTTCGGAAGCCCTAGGTGCCCCTCTGGTAGGATCCAAGCAACCTTGCATTCACCCGGTTTAGGCTTTATGAGATTCAAAACTCCCTCAATCTTGTCTATTTTTCATTGAGTGCCTAAGCC
Source organism: Acidobacteriota bacterium (assembly GCA_003225005.1). Taxonomy (GTDB): domain Bacteria; phylum Acidobacteriota; class Terriglobia; order Terriglobales; family Acidobacteriaceae; genus Sulfotelmatobacter. The sequence goes on from QIAN01000446.1 coordinate 5,363, forward strand.
GCTTTATCGACAGAGCCTTCAGGTCACTGCTTGGGAAATGAGCCTGCGAATTTCCGCTACAGCTTCTCAAGTCAGACTTTCTTCATCATGAAAGAAATGCCTCGATATCGGCCACGATCCGCTCCGCCGTTCTTCCATCCCAGAACGGCGGCACCGAGCCCTTCTTGAACC
>QIAN01000443.1 GCA_003225005.1 Acidobacteriota bacterium
AGTTCCCGATTTCTGTTTCCTGATCTCTGAACCCTGACACCTGCGCTAATTTATGCTTCCCCATGCGCCGCGTATCGCAGCTGGGTGCATGGTTTAACAAATAGGCTTCCTTGAGCAATTACTCATTTAACCTGACGATTAGAGTGCCAGCGCAACCTGCGCAGGAGCGCGAGCCGTCACGGCGGAGGCCCTGGCATCAGGGACCGGGGGATGCGGATTGCCGTTGGAACCTGTTCTCGATGTATTGCCGGCCCGTTGGGCAAGTGATCTTTGCCAATTGGCTTGCTACGACCTCCGCGATGAGTAAGGTAGTGAACTTAGTCCGAGCGTGCCGCGGTAGGAACTGTTTGACACGCTCGAGGTCGTTTCAAGGATGGTGGACGAGAGGGGATTCGAACCCCCGGCCTCCTCATTGCGAACAGTGGGGAAAATAAGCTAAGGCAAGGCGCCACAATCACTTAGCTATTTTCACGAGGCCCTTAATTGGCAAACCTGGCAAACCGGTTTTCTCTTTGTCTTTTCAGTGCGGTTCGACGGTGAGAAGGGCCTCCCACTCGGGAGCCCAGTGGCGAAACTATCGTGCGAGGCCGCGACCGAGGAAAACGCAAAAAGGCGGAGCTTTATACCCCGGACCCAAGTTACCGGTAAGGCGAACTTCTCGCCCGGAATAACATCCGGTTTGCCTGTGATCCGCTCGCAATCGGCGGCAAGCTCCCAATGGAGCTTCCAGCTTCCTAAAGGCGGCCAGTTTCGCGAGATTCACTTCTATAGAGCATAGGGGGCGGCATTCGCTCACCGTCTAGTTGAGCTCGCTTTTACCTTGACCCATCTTGATCGGAATCTTACAGTTCATGCACAGTTCAACAGCTCCTGGCATGCAAGACGCTCTTTCTCGCCGACTATTTCTCATCCACAGTGTCAGCTGTGTCTCCGCCAGTTGGGTTGCCACGTACTGGCCTGCCGCACTCGCAGCCGCGCAACACGCGCACAATTCGGCGCATTCTGCCGCTCCGATAAGATTCGACGCTCGCGAGGCCGGAGTCGTTTATTTCATCGATCGCGCACTCGCCACCTTCGCGAGTGCTGACCGAAAGCTCTACACCGAAGGAATGGCTGAACTGCAAGCCAGGGCCCGCGAAATATTTCCCGGCGTCGACAAATTCTCAGCTGCAACCGCGGAGCAACAAGACGAAATCCTCCGCGCGCTAGACAAAGACCCTTCTTCCTCCGACCAGCCCTTCCGCCCTCGCCCCTCCGGGCAGAATTTTTTCGAAACCCTCCGCCAGCACACCATCGCCGGCTTTCTGATCGATCCCGATTCCGATCTCCGCGGTAACCGCGGCGGTGTCGGCTGGCAGGTCATTGGCCGCGACCCGGGACACATGTTTCAGCCACCGTTTGGGTACTACGACAAGGACTATCCTGGTTGGCAGCGCGGTGCCGGAGACCCGGAAAAGAAATGACCACCGGCCAGACCAAATACAAGACCTCCGACGAAGTGGACTTCGTCATCATCGGTTCCGGTGCTGCAGGCGGGGTGATGGCCAAGGAGCTTTCCACAAACGGATTCCGCGTCGTGGTCCTCGAGCAAGGCCCCTATCTCAAGGAATCGGCCTTCGTCCACGACGAAATCAAGATTCTGCGCGAAGATCTTCTCACCAACCATCCCGAGCTTCAGCCAAACACGTTTCGCAAGACTCCCGCGGAAAAAGCCAAACCTCAGCGCGCAATTGCTTACGGCCGCTGTGTCGGTGGCACCAGCGTGCACTTTGCCGCCAACTATTGGCGCTTCCATGAAATTGATTTTCTCGAGCGCAGTAAAGTCGGCGCGATTCCCGGAACCGGCTTTGCCGACTGGCCCATCACCTACGCAGACCTCGAGCCTTACTACACCAAGGTGGAATGGGAAGTCGGTGTTTCGGGTCTGGCCGAGGCTAGCCCTTTCGACCCCCCTCGTTCGAAACCCTATCCCATGCCGCCGCTCCCCGCAAAATCTGGTGGCGTCATTTTCGAACGCGCCGCTCACAAGCTCGGCTGGCATCCTTATCCAACGCCTCTGGCTATTCTTTCGCAGCCTCGGGCCGGACGCAGCGCTTGCGTCAACTGCGGTTTTTGCTGGGGCTTTGGCTGTGAAGTCGGCGCTAAATCCAGCTCGCTCGCCAGCGTCATCCCCATGGCCGAGCGTACTGGTCGCTGCGAAATTCGTCCAGACTCCTATGTCTATCGCATCGAGCTTAACGCCGCGGGCCGTGCCGTCGGCGTTCTCTACTTTGACGCGCAGCGCAACACCCATCTCCAGAAGGCCAAGTCCGTCGTCGTTTGTGCCAATGGCGCGGAAACCCCTCGCCTCCTTCTACTCTCCTCCAGCAAGCTTTTTCCCAATGGTCTCGCCAACTCTTCCGGCCTTGTCGGCAAATATTTGATGTGCAACAGCCACGCGCGTGCCGAAGGGCTCTTCGAGCATCCCCTCAATGATTACAAGGGATTCGTCGCCAGCCGCGTCCTTCATGATTTCTACGAGCTGGACCCCCAAAAGGTAGGTTTTTACGGGGGCGGGGTTCTCGATGCACGCTTCGACTTTACGCCTTACTTTTTCGCTTTGCGCGGTCTCCCGCCGGATACGCCCCGCTGGGGTGACAGTTTTAAGGCCGCTTTGAGTCACAACTTCTCAAGGACGATGACGGTCACCTCAGCCGGCACTTCCTTGCCTCTGGAATCAAACAGCTTTTCTCTCGACCCGGATCTCAAGGACGCTTGGGGCCTTCCCGCTTTGCGCATGACTTACAGAGATCATCCGGATGATCTCAAGCTGGTGAACTGGCTCAATAAGCGTGCGCTCGAACTCCTGGACGCCGCTGGCGTCCAGAAAAAATGGTCTCAGCCCATAGTCGAACAGCAGTTTGCCTTGAGCCTGCTTGGCACTTGCCGCATGGGCAGCGATCAGAAAACTTCCGTCATCAACCCGGACCATCGCACGCATGACATAAAGAACCTGTTCTTATGCGACGGCAGCAGTCTCGTGACTTCCGGCCGCGGACAGCCCACCATGACTATTCAAGCGTTGGCTTACCGCGCCGCCGACCGCATCACTGCGCTCGCAAAGAGCGGCAATCTTGGTGCCTGAGCTTTTCCCCATACAAAAGCCTGCAGTTTAACCATGTAGGCTAATTTTGTGAGGTTCGCTTTTGTTCTTGACATCCTAATACCAATATACATTAGGATAGAGCTCCATGCAAGAGGAGCCCTTTCGTCTGGTTCGCCAAGTCCTGGGTCCTCTTCCCATCCTCGATCGATTCATCGAAGGCATCGGCCTCCCTGAGTATCTCACCGAGGCCACCCGACGCGCCCCCTACGCCCGGGCCCTCCTTCTGCTACTCAAAAATATCGTGCTCGAGCGCAATGCGCTCTATGCCATCCGTGAGTGGGCGGCTCCCTATGATCCGGCCCTGGTGTACGGCGGAAACTACAGTGACGATGTGCTGGCCCGGGCTCTGGACTGTCTCTTCGAGGTCGATCGCGCCAGCCTGCTGACCCGCGTGGTGCTCGCTTCGGTCCAAGCGTATCAGCTGGATCT
>QIAN01000447.1 GCA_003225005.1 Acidobacteriota bacterium
GGCCACCGCGCTGGAATCCAGGCCCCCGCTCAGAAAAACGCCCAGCGGAACATCGCTCATCAGGTGGGTGAAAACGCAAGCTTCCAGCAGTTCGCGGTAGCGGCGGACGTAGTGTTCACGCGGCCGGCTCTCGTCATCGGACCGGACATCGAGGTCCCAATACGACGAAATCTGCAACTGGCCACGCTCCTCTAAAGTAAGGGTGTGGCCGGGCAGCAATTTCCGGACCCCGGCATACATACTCTCGGCGCCGGCGATATAGCCAAAAGCGAGATATTCCGCCAGCGTGCTGCGGTTGAACTCAGGTTTCACGCCCGGGTACACCAGGATGGCTTTTATTTCCGAGCCGAACAGCAGCGTCTGGCCGTCATAAAGGTAGTAAAGAGGCTTGATCCCCAGCCGGTCACGCGCCATGAACAGGCGTCTCTTGGACCGGTCCCAAATCGCGAAGGCAAACATGCCACGGAGATGTTTGACGCAGTCGGCTCCGTATTGCTCGTACAAAGGGACAATAGTTTCGGTATCACTCTTGCTGCTATAGCGGTGACCGCGGGACTCCAGGTCCTTGCGTAGCTCCTGGTGGTTGTAGATTTCGCCGTTGAAGACGATCCAGATGCTTCTGTCTTCATTACTGATGGGCTGGTGACCGGTGTGAACGTCGATGATGCTGAGACGGCGCATTGCCAGTCCGATATTCTCCTCGGTAAACAGGCCATCGTCGTCCGGACCACGATGGACGATCTTCTCATTCATCGTCACCAGCGTGTCGCGATTCACTTGCTGAGTCCGGTCTGAATAGAACACACCACAGATTCCACACATGACTATCCGCCCATATCCTTCTGGTCTCTTCCCGGCACGATCAAGTCTCCGTCCGCCCAAACTCGACCGAGTGGCTGCTGCAGCAGAACGTGTTCTGGATCGGATGAGAAAAGGTCAACTTTCATGGCAGAACTCACTACTTCAGCATAGCTCACGCGGTGATCACAGGAGAGAACCCGGTGGCCCCCGGCATTAGCGTAGGAGCCATTGCACACAACCAGCATGTACTGTTGTCTTTCCCGATCGAACGACCAGTAGATGAAATCGGCGTCGCTCGTCCATGAACCAAAAACCCACGGACCTGGTTGTTGGGCGAAGACAAAATTGTGTTCTTCCCGCCCTTTGACGTAGCGATACGCGCAAACCGCGCTCTCCTTCACGTCACTGACTCTTAACAGCCGCCCGGGATCTGCCTGGGCGCTGCCGTCCGAGAACAGCAGAGTAGCAAAATCCGCAGGCAGTTCGACCGCCGCACCGAAGTTGACCACCGTCGCACGCTCCCTTCGCCCATAAGCCGGCGACCAATAATCACGACGGACACTTTGTGACCACCCGTGACCTTCAGCAGCTAACAATGCCAGGCTCTCCTGCTCGCCCCCAAAAAAATATCGCTTGGAAGAGACGGGCGAGAGCGAGGCGCCGATGTGCCACGCGATATCAAGCTGATGCCGTCCGCAGCCCCCCGCCAGATCGCGTACGAGCCAAAATTCTCCCTTTCTGTGGAACACCCACCGGCGGTGAATTACCGGAGATGACAACCGTGAATACCCTTCGTGACTGCCCTGGAACAAATCAAAGTGCTGGCCGGTGTTCCATTCCTCGACCTTGACCCGCGGGGGGTACTCCCAGGAAAAGGGACCGCTAGCCTCTGCCTGGTCGCGTTCATCGACCTGCATAGTGTTGTGAGCACCGGTACCACGCAAGCGAGCACGCTCGCCGCTGTCGCCCACATATTCGAATCTTCCAGGATCAATCAGAAGATGCCGCCCATTTCGAACCAGACAGATGCTCAACGCATCCGCATGCCCGTGACCTCCATTCCCCCACCCCATGGGCCCAGCATCGATAAGCACTTGCTCTCCAGACTCTGCGTCCGTCATCAAGTAGAAGCCGCTCGCGGACAAAGACGCTGAGATGGTAGACGGTTCCGCGCTGGGCAGGGACTCAAATTCCGCAAGCCCCTTGGGGCCCAGCAGCCAGAGCGTTTCCTCTCGCGGACCTCCGGCGGCAAACTTAAAGTCTCCGCGCCGGTAGAGAACGGCGCCCGTCGCCAAGGGGTCGAGCAGGTGCTCCGCCTGGTTGCGCCGGGCATCAAACAACCTCCCACCATCATCATCCCCGACCATCGGCGCCGCCCCGGCTCGGCCCAGTACGAGCAACGCATTCAGCATCCGCTGCACCGTCTGGTCGAACTCCATGGAAATGACAACTCCATTGAGTCCAGCCAGAATCCGGGCATGGAGAAAAAGATCCAGCGCGTAGACGTGGTAATAAGTGGACTGCTCAAAATAAAATCCGTCCTCCCGCACCTGTGTGGCGGCCTCGCGTTCCAGGATCTCCCAACCCTGTTGTCGCCATCGCGGTGCACGCCTCCAGCTCGGAAATAGCGTCCCTAGTAAGAACAGAGCCAGCGCCTCGCCCAGAAGGTGCGTGTTGGGGGAGAAATAGGTAGAAAGATAGGCCTCGACATGCCGGCCGCTGAGGCTCAGGGCGGAGAGCCACTGGCTTCGATGCGCGGCGGTGAAAAGCGGGCACTCCTGCAGCAGGAAAAAGGTCCAAACCCACGACAAACTGCGGTAAGCCACCTCCAGGCTACTTGCCCAATTCATTCCTATGGGATACGGATTCGAAGTGCGCCAGTGCGCCCACTGTTCCAGAACCTCTCGCGCAAACTTGTCGTCACCCGTAAGCCAATATGCTTTGGCGAGGACGACAAAGTGCTGATGGCGGTTCAACTCCCAAGTAATCTTTGAGTCTCCGACTTCCTCGAAGTCGAGATACTTTACCCTGAACCACGGTTTGCGCGGCCCGCGCTTGGCGTGCACAACATCGCAGTGCCAGTCGATCTCCGGACCATAGTCCAGGTTTTCGTAGCCCAGCAGATCGAAACGATGCTGGCAGATCTTTTCTGCCCGGAATACTATGTCATCGGCCTGCGCCGGAAAAACCTGTTTCAGGAGAGCACACCGTGCGGCAGCTTCCGCGGGTGTAAAGAAAAAGCGCCCTTGCGGCCCTGCCGTTTCGCCCTGCATACCGCTGGCAAAATCGTAGCCACTCAAATGCCGAAGCAGATCGGCGCGCGCCGTCAACTGCTGCCGTAGACGGTCCAGCAGCTCATGGCGACCCATGGAGGTCACCCGGCGGAGAAGACTTACCCATCTGGCTGACTTCACCATCGGCTAACGACTCCTCCCGGACCGCTGCAGAAGCTCAGTGTAGAGATCGTCTACCTCGCGCACCAGCCTCTCGAAACTGAAATTCCGCACTATGAACTGATGTCCGTTCTGTGCTATCTGCCGGGCCAGACCCGGATCGTGCAAGAGCTTCAGTAACGCAGCCGAGAGTGCCGGCGAATTCTCCGCGGGGACTAGCAGTCCGGTCACGCCATTCTCCACCAGTTCGGCATTTCCGCCGACTCGACTGAGGACAGTTGGCAGTCCTGCAGCCATGTATTCGAGCGCGGCATTCGGCAGACCTTCAGCTCTGGAGGGGAGGACCGCGATATCACAGCAGGCGAGAATCTCCGGAATATCAGCGCGGGGGCCTAAGAATAGAAAGTTCTGCTGTAGACCCAACTCCGCGACTTGCCGCTCAAACTTAGCCCGTTGTTTTCCGTCTCCGGCCAGAACGAATCGAGTTGAGGGAAATTCACGAACCACTGCGGGCGCAGATTCGATCAGCCACGGATGCCCTTTCACGTCCGTCTGCATGTTACCCACCAGCACGATAAGCTTGCCATCGCTCGCCCGTGGGAACAAATGCTCGCGAGCGCTCCCGTTGCGTTGGAATTTCTCGATTTCAACTCCATTATGAATCACGCGTAACTTTTCCGGCGCAAACCCGTCCTCAGCAATCAGAGCGTCGCGTATGGGTGTGGCATTGGCGAGCACGGCGCCCGACAAGTTCTGAATCCTCCGTAGCCACACGCGGCGCTTGCCCCTGTACCATTCGAAGTGGGCGAGGTCGCGTCGACTGGAAACGATCGCCGGCACTCCCGCCAACCACGCCGCCGGAATCCCGAGCAGGTTCGACCACAGATCGTGGGTGTGCACGATGTCGAACTTTTGTCGCCGCAAAAACCAGCTTAGCCGCAGCAACTGGTAAAGCCCTGCCGCGGTATCGACACCACCCGTAGGATGGAACTCCCGCACCACCACCGCCGCTCCCTGAAGGCGTCCCAGCAAGGGGCCTTGGACGCGCAAGCATCCCAGTGTCACATCGTACCCGGCCAGTGGAATCCGCCGCGCCAGTTCCACCGCCTGGGTTTCGGTTCCCCCGATGTTGAGTGAGTCCACAAGATAAAAGACTTTGCGTGTGGCGCGCTCCGCACGATGACGCTGCGGCGCAGCGCGATGAACCGAAACTCCGGTCGAAGTTTGATTGCTCGCCGTCACCCTGTCTGGAGCCATCCTGTCGAACAGTTTGTACTTAGTTACCCGCGTGCTTTCAATGATCTTTCCAAACCACGCTCCCGTGTTAATACTATCTGTAGTAGTGATCTGGCGGGTATGAAATGGGTGGTACAGACCCTCAATTTCTCGGCCCTTGCGGACTGAGATTGCGACTGCTCTGAGAATTCCTGACCGCGTCTATGTCATTGAAAAGGCTTCGACTTACACAGCGGGGCGTCTTGCCGCTGGAAGATGGGCCTCGGACTCGCCAAAAATTGCCGTGACCGTCGCCCACTCTGTCCTCGCCGTTCGCCAGAGAGGGAATAATGTATCCCTATGAGTCCATCGATTAGCGTCTTCGGGCTTGGCTATGTGGGCACTGTCACCGCGGCCTGCCTCGCACACAAGGGGAACAAGGTAATCGGTGTCGACCTGAACCCGGCGAAGGTCGAAGCGACGCAGGCAGGCAGCAGTCCGATCGTCGAACCACGAGTGGGAAATCTCATCTCCGAGAGCCATGCCGCTGGCCGCCTGCATGCTACATCGGACTCCGAGTATGCCGTTCTGAACAGCGACATTTCTTTTTTGTGCGTTGGCACCCCGAGTCTGCGCAATGGGAAACTCGACCTTGGTCACATCGAACCGGTCTGCCGGGAAATCGGACAGGCCATGAAGAAAAAGAAGGGATTTCATCTGGTCGTCCTGCGCAGCACAGTCTTACCTGGAACTGCCGAGACCATTGTTGTCCCGGCCCTGGAAAAATCCAGCGGAAGGAAGTTCGGTCAGGATTTCGGCGTTGATGTAAATCCCGAGTTTATGCGGGAGGGCACGGCCGTCTCCGATTTCCTTGATCCTTCCATGACCATCATTGGCGCGGCAGACCCGCAACACAGTG
>QIAN01000448.1 GCA_003225005.1 Acidobacteriota bacterium
GAGCCAAGTAGGTCAGCTTCACAATGCAATTAGAGAGGAGCGGGCGGGTCTTCTGTTTACGCACTGCATGCAACATGCAACTTCTGGGTTTCATGTTCTACAACCGCGTCTGGTTTCACTAAGAACTGTTCGGCCCAACCCTTGGCGGCGTCAAGACTAACAGTCCGGGACGCCCTCTAGTTCTTCTCCCGTCTCATCGAGACTTCCCATCTCAGAGTGCTTTTCGCCGTGTGCCCCAGAGACACATTACAGCTTTCGTGCATCCAATCCTGCTGTTGGTTTGTTGATCCAGGCGAATGAAGCCAGAGAGTCCAGTCGAAGTACACAAGACCCGCCTGCTCACGTTGTTAGTGATAGGAGGCAATGTGGTCGGGAACGTGCTGCTCAGCCACGGCATGCGGCAAGTGGGAAAGATCGTTTCGGCCTCCCCGCTGGACTACATTCGCGCATTCGCCAATCCGTGGGCGGTATTGGGAGTTCTCGTTCTGATCTTCTGGATGATTAGCGACCTGGCCCTCCTCAGCCGGGCTGACCTCAGCTTCGTTTTGCCGATTACGGCAAGTTCATATGTGCTGATCGCAATCGCTGGACATTTTCTTTTGGGCGAGCGGATCTCATCGATCCACTGGGCAGGGATTGTGGTGATCACGCTGGGTGTCGTGCTGGCGGAAGAAACGCCCGCACGGACGACCAACGGTCGGCGGGAGGCTCTGCTATGAGATGGATCCTGGTGGGAGTGATCGCGATCTGCAACACTTTGGGGGACGTATTGAACACCGCTGGGATGAAGCGACAAGGCGAACTGGAGAGCCTGGATGCACGCTCGTTGGGCCATATGCTGGCGCGAATTGTTCAAAACGCATTGGTGCTCGGCGGGCTGGGAGCCCTGACCGTTTCTTTCTTTGCCCTGCTCTCGTTGCTCTCGATCTCAAATGTAAGCTTCGCGGTCCCGGCAACCGCAATGAGTTATATCCTGGAAACGCTGCTGGCTAAATACATTCTCAAGGAGCAAGTGAAGTGGCGACGCTGGGCAGCGGTTACTCTGGTGGCAGGCGGAGTAGTGTTGCTGTCGCTGTAGCGACGCCTGGATTTCGCACCTGAATCACTGGTGTCTGGGTGACTTTCGACTCTTCCTCGCTGTTGAGTCCCAACACCACCAGACCTGCAACGACCAATGCCGTGGCTGCAGTCTTCCCGAGCAGAACTGGCCCGCTGAAGTCCTCGCGCAGCCAATCGGAGTGCAGTTTGGTGATGCCATAGGCCCCCAGGAAGATGATGACGTAGCGCAGACCAGTGATCGCCTCTACTAATGCCGGGCTAGTCTCGCTGATGGCAAGGAAGATCAAAAAGGAGCCGACACCCGCCATGAAGCGGTTGACGAAATACCAGAACCGATTACGTGGTTCGGCTTTTTCGGGACTCGCGAAAATCTGGGCTCGCCAGGAAGGCCGGATGAGCAGCGCAAGCGTTCCAACGAAAGTGCCGAAGGTAAAAACGACGTATCCACTCACGAAATTGGTGGCGTCGAAAACGAGTCTTTGCATGACGTTAACCAACCCGAACGAAACCGAGGCAATGAGGATTGAGGGCAGCATCTCGCGATAGTTCAGTTTTTCCGAAAAGAACATCAAGAACCCACCCCCGACCAGCAGCACGAATCCGAGCAGGCTGCCCCGGCCTAAGGGATGCCGGAGCAACCCTATTGCAATCAGGGCTGTTGCTACGGGGGAAAACCCGCCCATGATGGCCAAGGTCTGAGAAGCTTCACCGGCCTTGAGCGCCGCGTAGTAAAAGAAGTTGGCTACCAGATGTAGTAGACCTGCCGCAAATGCCAGGATGATGGCGGTCAAACTTAGCATATGAAATCCGAAGGGCATCAGCAATAGGCCGAACACGCTGATGAAACCTAGCCAAAAGACATACGAGAGCAGGTTTCGGGTCTCAGGCCGGCGCAATAAGACCTTGTCCCAGACCAGTGAGACCCCAATCAGGCTGTGGGCGATAATGGCGAGAAAGATTCCGTTATGGATGAAGCCGAAGCCCATAGCACCTCCGACGGGGTGTTGCCTTTGCGCACCGATCGGAAATTCCCTAATCGCTTCAAGAAGTGCGCGGCATCATTCGATGGGAGAATCGTGGTCCCTCCCCCGCCAATGCAGGGAGACTTGAATCAAGGATGTCGCTCGGCCAACGGTCGTCCGTGACACCGTCACCTGTAAAACAGCTCCTAATCTGCAACCATAATTGTGCGCGTTCCGTACCGGTGGCTCTAGTCCTTTAATGTTTCTTGCCATCGGCTTCGGAAATTGCTGGGCATCTCTCGCATTTTCGAGTACTTCATTTTGTCTACAACGTGCCCGGTGCAGCTGATTGCAAATTCTCCCGCACCTGCAAGAATCGCCACCTACATATTACGTCTCTTGGCCTTCCGCGGCTCCTTGTGAAGCTTTGCCGGCGGCTTCAACTGTCAGAAAATGTTTGAGCCTGGCTCGGTCTTCGGGAGCCATTTCTGTAAACTCTATTCCGTTGCCAACTTGGAGGTCGCGCCATGACTATGCCTCCTATGCTCACCTTTACATCATCAATCCAGAGCACAATTTTCAACTTTGTTCCTACCTCCAGTGTGAACATCATCTCTACGTAAAAACCGTCCAGGCTGAGATCAGCGGTTTTGACGCGGAGCGGCGTTGCGGTCCTCTCCGACTGTAACTCTGCCTCGACTGCGATTTTCATTCGCGGATGTTGCCTGCGCTCTTCCCGCTGTGGTGCCTGGGGTATCGTCAGGACTGGTGGAATCCATTGCCTCACCTCCGAGTCTGGCCTTATGCGCTCTTCTTCGAAGTAATGACGGAGAAGGCGGACCAGCGCTGCTCAAGGTTCCTGCTTCCGCAGTGCGGGCAAAGAATCTCGCCTTGTTTGTAATCCACGAGAGCCAATACCTTTGAAAATTTCTTCTTGCAGGCGTGACAGATGAACTCGTAGTGGGGCATATGGACCTCCCACAGTTTTGAACGGTGGCCGCAGAATTCTAGACCCCTAGGTCAGCCGGTTCAACCTCGGTCAGGTCACGAATTCTGGGTGCCGAGGTCTCGAATTTTGCGGGGGTTGGGGCTGTTCCAGCGCGACGCGGGAACTTGTCATCTAGAATTTGCCACAAGTCCCTCATGCATCAGGGTTCACCTGCGCATAAATGCCGCGCTTACGGAAGATGTGTTCCACGGTCGCTACAGCCTCAAATACTTGCTCTTGTATCTTAAGGTCATGAGGGGTGGTCACACTTGCCGATCTGGCTTTCACGCCAGGAATTACGCCCTTGTACTCATCCAGGCCCAAGTCGAACTTGATCTTCTGAATGCTGAGCAGCAAGTCGCGGTAGTCGTTGATTACGAAATTCAGGCTGGATAGCGGAATGTTCAACTGGCGCTCTTTTTCCCAGAGGGCAAGCACGCGAACCCTCTGAATCATTGCCAGTTCGATCAACTCATCCATGCAATCCAGAGTAGAGCCGTGAAACAGCTTGATTCTGACACTGGCTTTTCTCTTCGCCTCCTGAGCCAAATCCCCACCGAAGGCACCATTTGTAATCGCCGTATGCAGGCGCTTCAACTGCGTGGCCAGCGTGTCCTCTTGGACATCATTGCAATCTCCCCATTCCTGCAGGATAAGCCGAGCGACGATAATCGCTGGTATGCCGCGCATCAGCTCGTTGACGATTTTCTGGAATTTTGTGTTGCCGAGACGCTGTAACCGCTCAAACTTCATGAAGAGCACCCTTCTTCCGTTGGCCCCGCTACTCTCGGTCTCTACTGCGTGACTTTGGCGTCTCGATCTACGTCTGGTTGTGACGGCAACTCCGTGACAGAAAATTTTGTGCAATTTGATTGCACGACTTGACAAATGCCGGCCTTGTGGGACGCTGCCTGAAGCAAGTCGATACCGATCTGGGCTGCTTGGTGCTCTGCGCTGCTCTGTCCGCTGCGCCCCGGCTGAATGAACCTTGTCAATACGACAACTTTCCCGAACCTGTGGGCAAATACTACCTGTTTGCAGTACATGCAAAATTCAACTGGGATTAACCAGCCCGGCAACCGTGGCCCGACCGAACATTTGGAGGAACTATGGAATACGCTCAGCGAAATTACTGCTTAACAACGGCGCGATCTCATTCTGGCCACTGTATCGCGTTGCGTGTGCGGTGTGTGGGGGAGCTGTAGAGTCGTCAGTGTTGCGCTAGGGACGACTTATTAGCGCGTTGATGCTTCAATGGTGAGGATGTGAGTGCCTGTCCGCGGCAGGAGGCTTGAGAACGTTCTACATGCCGTCCTGCCGTCCTGCGGAGTGTTCTAATCTACAATCACACCCGCCGTAAAAAGTGGACGGTTCGTGAGTCAAACAGGCGATGTACTCAGCACAATTCTGAGCAAACAACCGGCAGCGATAGGTCATACCGTTCTACACTTGGCGACGATTCGGCCTGTTCTTTCAGTTACTTTTGGCAATACTCATCCTTCGGATGATTGCTCGCAGCAAATACGAGTCATTGTTTCAGCCCTTCGTTGCTGCCTGCCGCTGCGCTTCTAGGTCGGAAGGGTGGCTCTGTCATCGCAAAGCGCGGAAGCTCCTACTTCCGTAAACTGGCAGCGAAGCGTAAAACGTTCGGCGGGGGTAGACCTCGCAAAGAATCGGAATAACACTCTGGCGGCCAGCGGGAGATTTGCTTGGAAGATTCATAATCATGGCCGCCATCGGCTTTGCGGTTTTGTTGCGCCGCCGATCTGGTCTGCGGCGGGGATGGTTGAGGACGGAATCTCATCGTCCTGCAACATCCTCAGCGTCTCGCGCAAGCAGTACAGGTCCTTACGAACCGTTTCCAGTTCCTTCTCTTTGGCGGCGATTACATCCTGAATGTTTTTCATCTCAGAACGCCTTTCACGCACAGCCCGGCCACGAAGCCAGCGGCGAACAGAAGCACAAGCGTCCAGAACCTTACGGCGAGCCGCTCAGTTGGGGCGATGCGTCTCACGAAGGCCTGGTAGTCTGGGCACCCGTTCCAGAAATCGCCGATCCCAAAAGGCTGGGACTACAATAGGCATACTTCTACAAATGAAAAGCCCGGCGCGATGGCCGGGGGCATTTCAATTGGAACCTAGACACCTCCAATCGTAAACCCTTCATCGTGCCCCGCGCAAGGGAAACGATGAGCGACGGCCTGCCGCGACTACTTCCAGACGATCCTAAAAATCTTCTCCCCGTAGAGGCTAGAAAGCGCATTCAACGAGCCATTATTGAATCCGATAAATTCGTATGGGAAGCAGAGGTGCTGATAAAAAAACTGCACCTGTGGAGCGCCAAAACCTGACCATGAGGATGGCGATTCGCAGATTCACGCGCTTAACAAACGCTTTCAGCAAGAAACTGCTAAATCTGAAGATGGCCGTCTCTCTGCACTCGGTCTGCAAAACCTTTATGCGTCGGTTCGATTCCGACCCGCGCCTCCAGTCTTTTCTTGCAGTTCGTTGATTTCACTGGACTCCATTCACCGCCGACGCTTCGCTCTGGATCGGCCTCGATAGGGCAAAATCGGGCAGATTCGCGGCCGGGAGTACGAAAAAAATATTCGCTTCAAACTAGCCTGAATCATGAGTGCGTGTCAATTCACTCCCTCCAGTGATGGATCAGCGCGGTCTGCGATCGTCTGCGGACTCGCTTAACCGACTGGGCCGGATCGCTCATTTTGCGCTCACTGCTTCACGCACGGTCAGGTTGGAAAAATATCCATCCGTACTCGTATGCGCCCAAAGCGCGATCTGGCCGTGTGTGTCACCGAGCTTCAGGTCATTCACAATCAGGCAAGGCTGTGGCGCATCATTGACATAGAGGGTCGCCTTGGTCCCCGAAACCACGATCTTCATCTTCGTCCACACGCCCGGTTCGAGATCGACATAGGACTCGTATTGTCCCGGGTTCTCCGCACGAAGCCGATTCCAGGGAAAATCCGGATGAGAGGAATATGGGACGGAGTGATTGCGGCGCAGTTGATCATCGGCGCGGCCATTGAGAGGCCGCAGATAGATGTACTCGAACTTCGAACCGTGAGGCTCGACGCGAAAGGCAACTCCGATGAATCCGCGCTCATCGGGCGCGGAGTCCGCCCGTCGCGAGCCAGCAACCTCGACCTCGATTGTGCCGTGTTTGAAATCGCGTTCCGTGAGGATCGCAAGCATTGCCCCGTCGGAGTTCCTATACTCCGGCAGTGGAACAAGATGCAAAGCAGGGCGTCCGCGATAGGTTGTGATTTCTGCCTTTCCATTCACCGCATCGAGCCCATGCAGGGAATTCAGGGGAAATGAGGCAACGGGTGTTTGCACCGTCGTGCCGGCTGTCTGGCTAAACATCAAGTGTGAGCAGTAAATAAAGGAGATAAGGAATAAAGAGGTTCGTCGTTTCGTCCGCACGAATACCATCCCTTCAGAAAGTCCGCTGATGTGCGCTGCCGGGATTCGATTGAGCACAGCACGCTCCGTACTCTATAGTTGACGAGCAGACAGGACTTTTAGCCACACACGTGGGCCGAAGTGTACGACGACGATGATGGAATGTTGATTTTGAGGGCCGAGATACCGACCAACTACTCGGGCCATCGATAGACTCCTCCTGATCATGGATCAACTCAACTGACAGGTCCTGCTGCTGCATCGCCAACCATAGGTTTGGCCCGACCGCGTAGCCTATTCATCTCGCAAAGACACGATCGGATCAATCCGAGCGGCACGATGGGCAGGAATATAGCTCGCCAGCAAAGTGATCAGGGTCAGCAAAACTGCAATCATGATGAATGTGAACGGATCTGATGGCGTCACCCCGAACAGGAGACTGCGCATGAGACGAGAAATTGCAAAAGCCCCTATCGTCCCGATGGCTACTCCACAGAGCGCCAGAGCCAACCCTTTCAAGACAATCAAGCGCACAATGGCGCGCTGCGTCGCGCCCAACGCGATCCGGATTCCGATCTCACGCGTGCCCTGATTCACCAGGTAGGCCATTACTCCGTAAGTACCGATCGCCGCTAAGGCGAGAGCCACCGACGCGAAAAGCGCCAGCAGCAACATGGCGAACCGGCGCTGCGCCAGCGATTCATCGAGCCGCTGCTTCATCGTGCGTACGTTGTACAGTGGGAGATCGCTATCCAGCTCGTGAATCCGCTGCTTGACGGCGGAGGTCAAAGCGGCGGGATCGGCCCCGCTCCGCAGCACTACATTCATTGCGCGTGCGGGATATTGGGTTTGAGGAAGATAGAAAGCGATGCGCGAGTCGGAATCGAGAGTGTACTGCTTCACGCGTCCGACTATGCCGATCACCGTCTCCCAGGGATTCTTGTCGGTGATACCTCCAAAATGGATGCGTCGACCGATGGGATCCTGATTCGGCCAGAGCTGTTGAGCCATGTACTCATCAATGACCACCACCTTGGGGCTGGTGAGGGAGTCCTGCTCATTGAAAAACCTGCCCGATCGCAGGGGAATTTCCATGGCTTCGAAGTAGTGGCCGCTGACGACGCGCTGATCCGCATTGATGAAATTCTCGCCTGGTGGAGGGACCCGCCCTTCGACCGTAATCGGACCCCAAGCAAACATTTGGCTCAGAGGAAGCGCCGTGACTGCCCCGGAAGCGATCACGCCGGGCAACCCCTCGAGCCGATTCCAAACTTGGCGATAAGTCGCAATCACGACCTGCGGATCCTTATACCTGGGTCCACTCATCGTGAGCTCGAGGGTAAGCACGTTGTTCGGGTTGAATCCGGGAGAAACGCTTTGGAGTCGCACGAAGCTGCGGATGAGCAGGCCCGCACCAATGAGCAGCATTACGCACAAGGCCAGTTCGGAAATCACCAGCATTCTGCGCAAATTGTGACCGCGGCCCCAGACTGCACTGGCGCCGGCTGTTCCCCGGTTCTCGTCTTTCAGAGTGGTGTGCAGATCCAGCCGGGACACCCGCATCGCGGGCACCAGACCAAACACCGCTCCGGATAAAAGAGAAAGAACGAATGTAAACGCGAGGGCAACCCGATCGATGCCGATGTCGTTTATCCGCGGAACGCTCTTCGGTCCGAAAACGCGGACCCAATGCAGACTCCAAAAGGCGAGGAGGACTCCACAAACTCCTCCCGACAACGATAGCAACACACTTTCGGTAAGCACCTGGCGCACAATCCGGAAGCGGCTCGCGCCCAGCGCAGTTCGAATCGCGATTTCTTTCTGCCGCGCAACCGCCCGAGCGAGCAAAAGATTGGCCACATTCGCACAAGCAATTACCAGCACAAACCCGACTGCGCCTAGCAATACAAACAAGGTAGGGCGGACGTCGCCCACGACTTGTTCGAGGAGGGGAACGATACCGAAGGTCAAGCCGCCGTTGGGTGGATACGTCTGCGGATAATCGTGGCGCAATCTCGCCGTGATGGTATCCATCTCGGCCTGTGCCTGGGCAACGGAGACTCCAGGTCTGAGCTTCCCTATGATGTTGTAGTCTTCGTGGTCGCGGTTTTGCGCGGCATCAAGCGGCATCGGCAGAGGAAGGAGAATATCGGCCTGCTCAGCTCCGTCGAGGGTAGGCATGACTTCTCTAGGCAAGGAAAAGGCACGGGGCATGATCCCGACCACTTCGTAAGGAACACCGTTCAGCGTGATCGACTTGCCGATCATGCTCGGGTCGGCGCCAAAGTGTCGAAGCCACATTCCGTAGCTCAGCACGGCAGTAGCCGACTTGCCCGGTAAATCCTCGTCAGGAGCAAAGACCCGGCCTAAAGCCGCTCGCTGGCCCAGCATCGGTAAAAGATTGGAGGAGACGCGAATGGTGCCAACCCGTTCCGGTTCCCCTTGGCTGGTCAGGTTGTAGTTTCCCCCGATGGCGATCGCGACTTGCTCCAAGCCGTGATGTCCGGTCTTGATGTCGAAATACTGCGCGGTGGAGAACCAATCCTCGGTAATGTTCAACCCGGGCGAGCGATTCCACAGAATCACCAGTCGATCTGCGTCTTGATACGGCAGAGGGCGAAGCAACAGTGCATTAATGATGCTAAAAATGGATGTATTCGCCCCAATGCCGATGGCAAGCGACAGGATTGCGGCCAAAGTAAAACCCGGACTCTTGAGTAGCATCCGAACCGCGTGCCGAAAATCTCTTGCTAAGGTATTCATGCGCCTGCCGGCTGAATCCGTTTTTCAGGCAAGATCAACGCAACCACCAAGAATGCGACAAGCAAGAGCCCAAAATCAACCACGCTGCCCTCCGGACCGACGGTTCCACCGGTCAGCCAAACTGGAATTGAGAAGATGTGAGCTAGCCAGCATTCCGCTGTCCGGCACCGAATAGATAAAGGTCTCAGCGTAGTCGGTGGCGGCATGGAATCCGATCGCGAACCATAACGACCCGGTGCGTTGCAGGGTAAACGCCGCGAAAATACCGAACAGCATAACCGACAGGGCGCCGACCCAGCCCTCGCCTGGATTCCCCAAATGTACTGCCCCAAAAAGCGCAGACAGTAAAACCGCGGACGGCCAAAAGCCAATACCATCACTTAGCGTGAATTGCACGTAGCCGCGAAACAGGAACTCCTCGAAGATTCCCACCATGACGAAACCGACCGCCCACAACACTGCGAATTTCACGAGAGCAGCACCCGCCAGCGACAGCGTTCCAAAAGAAAATCCGCCCATCGCGGAAATCACTAACATCTCGGCTGTCTCAAAGAGCAAACCGAAGGTGGCTCCCAGCCAGAAAATACGACCGAATGCTCCTTTGCCAGGAACGCCGTAGGTTCCGAACTTTCGCCTTTCAATCCTCGACATGACCCACGCGGCGACAAAAGTGGAGATGATGCCCACGCCTTCGATGAGAAACTGGACGCCGGGGCTGAGCATGCCATGATTGGCAAGGCGAATGGTAGTGGCAAGGGTCGGAATCGCAAGAGTCGCCCTTTGGAGCAACAGAGAAACCACGGCGAGTATCGCGACGTAAATGACAAGCCGCCATCCCGACCGAATGCCATTGGGCCACGAAAGATCCGATACCACACACCAGCTTGCGCTGGGGGCGGCCGAGGAGATGATAGACGCGCGGCGTCCTCACCCGAGACTACGGCTCATGCGGCCTGTGAGTCGCAACCAGAACTAAGGCTCAACGATATGGCCACGCAATCCAAACTAGTGTGTGATATTTTATTTCGGCCGTGACGAAGTGAGAAGACTGGTCGCGGGGTTCGCTTGTTCGACTTCGCTATCGGGCGCTGCGATCCGCGCAGCAGGCGCGTGCACGCTTACTTGTGTTTCTGCACGCTCTCGAATCCCTTTTCAAATTGCGTGACCAGCGGAGTTTCGTCCGACTCGAGACCGTCACGCCCCATGACGCGCCAGAGGAAATTGCCACTCCCCTGATGCGTATCGTACACGGCCAGCAGATCTTCGGAGGGCCGGCTCGTGACAAGGATGGTGATGTCGGCTTCGGAGGGCCGGAACACGATCGTGAGTTTACCCCAATTCTGAATGGCGTTTTGCACGGCGCCGATGGCTGCCCGATCTTCGGAAAGAAGGTTGGGACTAAACTGATCTCCGTCATAGGAGGCAACGTAGACGTAGCGTGCATTCGCCAGAATGCCCGGAAATGCCGGTACGTTCGCGGAACTGGGACTAGGCGCAGCCAGGGCGGAAATCGTCGCCACCACAATCAAGATGGCCGCCAGGAGAGAAAATCGCTTCATAGGAATGCCTCTAGGTATTAGATGCCTTCGCAGAGGGCGGAGATGCTGAGGGTTTCAAATCAACGACTTGCGTACGGCGAGCGTATGAAGCAGTTCCGTTATGACATGCGTTCGATCGGGTTCCCCGATAGAGGCACGCTGAAGCGCGGACAATCTTTAA
>QIAN01000083.1 GCA_003225005.1 Acidobacteriota bacterium
TGGTAGTGGCAATGACGAACAAACAGATGGCCATTCCATAGAGCTCAGATTTACGTAAATTGCGGGCTGAACAATTCATGGCTTCATCGCGTGACCTGGGTTAAAAACGATCCCACGATCTCTAACAGGGGTGGCAGCAACCGTCAAATTGACCTCGGCACGCTCCAGGGGAACGGGGCTGCCAGTTTTTAGTGCCAGTTTTTAGTGCTTGACACTACATTTCGGACGGTGCTAAAAACGCAGCCGATGTAACCGCTATCAGAAAGCGGTTTCATGAATTGAGGGAAGCGATGGGCGGGCAAGGGGTAGAGCGCCGGGAAATTCTCCGCTACATTGGAATCGCTGCGGTGGCGGGCTCGTTTCCCGGCTTTAGCCGATGGGCCTTTGCCTGCCCGCAGAATCACCCCCAGACATCTCCCCCAGCCGGCTCGGGTGCGTACAAACCCCTGTTCTTTTCTCCGCAGCACTACCGGATGGTGGAGCATCTCGCCGAGATGATCATTCCCGAAGATGACACCCCCGGAGCCAAGAAAGCGGGCGTGGCTGAGTTTATTGACTTCATGGTTGCGAACCGCGTGCCAGTGAGCACATCCCACGACATTCGTTCGACCGACGATGCAATTGCGGCCGGGAATGATGCGCAAACTAGATTTCTCGCAGGGCTTGATTGGATCAACGCGCGCAGCCGCTCGGAATTCGGGCGGGAGTTTATGGACTGTACGCCCGAACAGCAGAACAGTCTGATGGAAGAACTTGCCTACAAAGCCAAATACAAGCCCACGACCGAAGGCGGACGCGCATTTTTTCAGATGATCAGGGACTACACCGTCGTGGGCTACTACACGACGGAACTTGGCTTGAAGAGTATCGGCTATCCCGGGCTTCGCACTGTATGGCCAAAGATGCCGGGGTGCGCCCATCCCGACGATCCGGAGCACGCGAACCTTCGTGAACCAGCGAGCCCGGACATCTCGACCCGGCCCGGCAAGAACTAGCGAGGACGTTTTGGACCCCAAAATGTACGACGCGATTGTGGTGGGAACTGGCGCCGGCGGCGGCACAGCCATGAAGATTCTGTGCGAAGCAGGCCTCCAGGTCTGCGCTATTAACTCGGGACCGCGTACAGACCCGGAGAATGACTATCGCAATCACCGGCAGGTTTACGACCTGAAGTATCGCGGCTACGGCGATCCCCTGCGATTGAAGGGCAAAGCGCACCAGGAGCCTTACTCGGTCGAAGAGTCCGAATACAGTGAGGGAAGAGATCTATTCGAGCACGACATTGCGTATTCAAACGCCCCGGGCACGGACTGGTACTGGAAACGGTGCAAGACAACCGGCGGGAAAGCCAATTTTTGGGGGCGCTCCTCGGCGCGCTTCGGCGACATCGATTTCAAGGCCGCAGACCTGGATGGGGTGGGTGAAAACTGGCCGGTAGATTACGCGGAGATTGCGCCATGGTTTTCCAAGGCCGAGCGATACATGGGCGTGGCCAGCACGATTCAGAATCGGCCCAGTAATCCCGATGGCGAGTACCTGCCGCCCATGCCCTTTCGCTGTATTGATTACATCATCCAGAAGGGAGCCGAAAAAATCGGCGTCCCGTACCTGCCCGACCGCTGCGCTCAGCTCACGACGGACCACAACAATCATCCTGCCTGTCACTACTGCGGGAACTGCAGCCGCGGCTGTGATGTTGGATCTTTTTTCTCTCCCACGTGGTTTACCATCCCGGAAGCTGAAGCCACCAAGAACCTCACTCTCCTGACCAATTCTCTGGTGCGAGGCGTCCTGGTTGACGAGAACGGCATGGCGAAGGGCGTCGCGTTTATAGACCGCGCTACCCGAAAAGAAGTGGAAGTTTATGCCAAGGTGATTGTGCTGGCCGCATCCTGCGTCGAAACCGCGCACATCATGTTGAATTCGAAGTCCCGCCACTGGCCCACTGGCATCGCAAATTCCAGCGGACAGCTGGGGCGCAATCTGTGCGAGCACCTGTACGGCAACCCCGGCTATGGCTACCTGCCACGGCTTCTGGGCCATCCCGTGACGCCTGACAACATTGCCGATTCCACGGTTGCCTGGATGCCGCGCTGGCAGAATTTGAAAAATCCGCGGGAAGAAAAATTTATCCGGGGCTATTCCGTGTACATGGGAGGCGGTTGTGGAGAGTTCCCAGGGTACTACGGACAGATCGAAGGCTTCGGCGCGGGATTCAAGCGCGATATCAAGCGTTACTATCCAAGTACACTCGGGGCGCTGATCCAGGCGCCAACCCTTCCCAGCCCGACCAACTATGTCGACATTGACCCGGAAAAGAAAGACATATTCGGGATCCCTCAGCTTCGGTTTCATTTTCAGTGGGGAGCGAACGAGCTCTTGATGTGGGAACACTCAAAACAAATCATGATTGATCTGTTTAAGTCGATGGGCGGAGAGCTGTGGGGCGCCGACGATAAGCCCAACCGCCCAGGAACCAGCCTGCACGAAACTGGAGTCTGCAGGTTTGGAAATGATTCCAAGACCTCGGTTACGAACAAGTGGGCGCAGGCCCATGACGTTCCCAATCTTTACATTTGTGACGCAAGCATTTTCCCCAGCTGTACTGACAAGACGACCACGATGCCCATCGTCGCCTTCACCATGCGCACGTGCGATCACATGTTGAGCAATTTCAAGAAAGGTATTCACAAACGCGCATGAAAGATCGGAAGGTGAAAGATCGGAAGGTGAAGGATCTGAGAATTGCGCACCCATGCCGTCAAATGACGGGGCGGGACGGGCGCAGGCACAAAATCCAGCGTGACAGGGAGCCGCACATGTTGAACCTAGCGCGAAGAGTTGCTGTTTGCATTCTTGCGGTCTTGATGTTGGGACCTGCGTCCATCGTTCTCTCCCAGAGCAACAATGCTTCTATCGACGGAGAAATTACCGACCCGAACGGAGCGGTGGTCGCAGGGGCCACGGTGGATCTGACGTCCAAGGACACGAACCAGTCGTCCCACTTTGTGTCAGACGCCAATGGTCTCTACTCTTTCCGGAACGTAGTGCCCGGTACTTATCAGCTGAAAGTGAAAGCGCAAGCTTTTGGTGAGTATGTGCAGGACGGCATTATCGTGCGCGTAGGCTACCCGATACGCCAGAACGTCGCGTTGAAGCTTGAGAGTACTACCCAACAGGTTGAAGTCATTGCCGATGCCTCTCCGCTCAATTTCGAAAATGCGGAATTGCGCGGCAGCATCGATCCGGAAGTGATTCAGGACGTTCCGTTGCTGGTATCGGGATCGATCCGCTCCGCAGCAAACTTTGCTTCGCTCCTGCCTGGCGTGGTTCGTGGTTCTGGGGACGTTGCCGGCGCGCATGTGAACGGCGGTCAGTCGCAGACCGGCATTGTGGTGCTCGACGGTATCGCCTTGTACAACTCCTCTGGTACCCAAGGACTTACGGGAGCGGTTCTCGACTTCCCGCAATCCCCGGACCTCATCAGCGAGTTTCAGGTGCTGACGTCAAACTATGACGCACAGTACGGAAGTGCGGGAGGAGTAACCGTCGAACACGTGAAGTCAGGTACGAATAGGTTTCACGGCACGGCTTACGAATTCAATCGAAATTCCTCGTTCAACGCCATCCAATGGGGTATCCCCGCCGAAAAAAAGGCACAGGACATCGAGAATGATTTTGGAGGTAATTTCGGAGGTCCACTGAAGCTGCCTTTCTGGAAAAACAGGGACCACCGAACTTTTTTCTTCGCCAACTTTGAAGCTTTCAGGATCAGGGGTGCCCTCAAGCGACCCACAATTTCTATACCTTCACTTGCGGAACGGCAGGGAGATTTTCGCGATTGGAGCGAGAAGATTTACGATCCGGCGACGCATCAACAGTTCATGGGCTGCGACGGCAGTACTCCAAACGTAATCTGTGCTGACGATCCCCGCTTGCAGAACTCGCTTGCCAAGCAATGGTTGCAATTTCTCCCAGATCCGACTTCTCCCGGTCCATTGAACAACTATCTGGCTCCCGCGCAGCCGGACTTCTTAGGTACGGATGCCTATAGCATTACCGAGAAAATTGACGAATACATTGGGTCGAAAGATCACATCTCGGAAATGTTCTATTACAAGTATCTGCCCAGAACGACATTCACAAGTCTCCCGGTAACGATCAGTGATAGCGGTACATCCTTCAAACGGACCTCGGTATGGCGAGTCGCCTGGGACCACACTTTGAGTCCCAAGTTGGTGAACCGCCTGGCGTTTGGTTTTCAAGACGATAAGTTCTATGGTGGCGGAATCGATGGTGATTCTGCTGACAAGCTGCCCCAGATTCCCGGTGTGGCCAGCCACGCATATCCTCCACAGATAACCTTCAGCGACAGCTTCGAGCCGTTCGGTACGGGAGCGGGCGATCCCAACATTCAACCGTGGCTGGCGCCCGCGTACATCATTAACGACGCGGTGTCTATGACCAGAGGGAAGCACACCATTTCCTTCGGCGGCGAGCTGCGATTTGCGCAGAACTCTGCGATCTTTCTCGGGGGCCAGTCGGGATCTTTCGGTTTCGCGCGCGGAGAAACCAGCCTCAGCCAGGTGGGTGGCAGCCCAATCGCCAGCTTCCTGCTGGAGCAGGTGGACTCAGCCTCGGCACAGTTTGATACCTCAACTAACATTGACGCACGCACCAAGAGCTTTAGCCTGTTTGCAGGCGACACCTGGCGCGTAACGCCTAAATTGACGATTTCGCCGGGCATTCATTGGGAAGTGGACCCGGCCCCGCTTGAGGCAAAAGACCGCTTCTCGTATTTTGACCCAACCCTTCCCAACCCCGGCGCGGGCAATCTGTCCGGCGCCGTAGCTTTTGCCGGCCATGGTGCGGGGCGCTCCGGTAGAAGATTCCCTGAGGACACTTGGTACGGCGGGATCGCGCCTCGCATCGGTTTGGCATATGCTCTCACCGCCAAAACCGTCGTCCGTTCCGGATACGGAATCTTTTACGACAATGCGAACATGCCTGGTTGGGCTGGGGGAATCTCACAGGATGGCTACAATGCCACTGCCGTGTTCGGCAGTTCACAGGGCGGTACGCAAGCGGCGTTTGTCCTGAGTGACGGTTTGCCGTCGAATCATCCCGTGCCGCCAAACTTGGTGTCAACCTTTGACAATGGCCAAAACACCCCCGTTTATCGGGCACGCACGGCCAACCGGCTTCCTTATGCGCAACAGTGGAATCTAACGGTTGAGCAGCAATTCACGGACCGTGCCTATGTTTCAGCGTCCTATGTCGGAACCAAAGGTACCCGTCTGTTGTCACAAATCGCTCCAATAAACGTAGTGGACCCACGTTTTCTCGCGCTACGTGATCAATTGAACGACAAGTTTCTGCCGGGGGACACGGAGGTGGACGGTGTGCCTGCGCCCTTCCCGGATTTCGCGACGGTCGTGACAGGATGCGATCCCTCGGTTGCGCAGGCGCTGCGACCCTTCCCGCAGTATTGCAACACCATCCCGGGCCTAAACGAAAATAAGGGCAGCTCGACGTATCACGCGTTTCAGTTGAAGGCAGAACACCGTTTCTCCAAGGGCTTGTGGGCCCTGCTGTCCTACACCAATTCAAAGCTGATCACGAACGCTGACAATGCCGAGAGCCTTTTGAATCCCACATACTTTTCGCCTTTCGAGGTGTCCCGCAATAGATCGCTTGCGATCGAAGATGTTCCGCAGGCGTTGAACATCGCCTACAGCTACGAACTTCCGTTAGGACGGGGCAAACCCTGGTTGAACCAGGGCGGATTATCGAACGCGATGCTTGGCGGCTGGACATTCAACGGAGTGTATCGCGTCCAGTCCGGAATTCCCCTCCAGATTTCGTCTTCGAGATGCAACGTGCCGTCACAGTTCATTAACTTCTGTTCGCCGGCATTGCTGCCTGGCGCCTCCCCATTTTTGCAGTCACCGACCCATTTCGACCCGTCCACGCCTGTGTTAAACGTGAACTCGTTCGAACCGGCCTCTGGTTTTGACTTCTATACAGGCAAAGGACCACGCGTTCAGAATTTCCGGCAACCGGGCTATAGTGATTTCGACATCGGCCTGGAAAAGTCGTTTCACATCACCGAGCGGTTTACGTTCCAGCTGCGCGGAGACGCCTTCAACGTCCTCAATGCGCACCACTTCAATAGTGTCGGAGCATTTATACAGTCCAGTGGACTGGGCGGCAGCGCATTCGACACCGATGTCGCAAGTCCAGACTTTGGAATATGGAATGGAGGCGTGAGCTCGCCGAGGAATATTCAGGTGTCGGGCCGTATCTCGTTCTAGAGGGAGTGACGTGGCAGCACATGAGGACAATTGCAAATTGGGAAAAGGGGAGTGTTACGGAACCTGCCACGCGTGCAACGTCAAGTTTCTTCTGTGAAGGTCCACTGCAATCAATCCAAACCTTGCGGCGCGCTTGCGGGAGTTGCACAAATGCAGCACCTACAGGGATCTTTGCGAATGATGCGGGGCGGCCGCATTGGCAGGAGACGATGTGGGGGACACTACGCGCTCAAAGTACAAGGCGGTGATGAGTGGCGTTTATTCCTTCGCAATCTCCGAGGAGGTCCTGCCTGCGATCGTCCAGTTGGAGGACGGTAATTTTGTGTCTGCAAACCCGTGTTCCCGCGTAAAAGGCATCGCCTCAGTCTCGGACTATGAAGCGATGAGTCTTGAACCTGAACAGACATTCCGGGTGCTTGAATATTTGAAGCACCTGGAATGCACGCTCGTTCTCCTGATCGCGGTCACGGGCCTGCGAATGTCCGATGCTTTGGGCCTGCGTTGGGTGGACATTCTTTTTGAAAAAGGTCTCATCAAGATTCGGCGGACCTACGTCCATTACGTGTTGCAGGACGGAGCCAAGACTCGTGCATCGAAGACTTCAGTGGAGATGCATTCACTGTTGGCTGCAGTGCTGACGAGTTGGAACGAGCAGACGCTGTATAGCAAACCTGAGGATTACGTTTTCGCTAGCGACAAGCTCCATGGCGAAAAACCGAGGGTAGGGTCAATGATCGTGCAAGACTTCCTGAGACCCGCTGCTCTGAAAGCTGGGGTGATCAAGGTTGACCCACCACCATTAGAAAGGAAGCCAAGGAATGGCGAAATGTATGGAATCCGAATCTCTTGATCTCGGTTCCATCCATATCGAAAGTCCGGCCATGCTGTCGTCCAGGCAACCTTGCGGCATACCCGGCTCGACATGACCCTGTATTACTCCCATGCCCGCAGGCCACAAAAACGGGCGGCTCAGGGCAGGATGCTCGAAGCTGTGCTCGGAAGCGAGCGGGTGCTGCAACCGGAGCCAGACAGCATTCAGTAGCAACGCCATGGATAGAGGAACTTGTGTACAATGATGAACTTACCGCAAATGTGGGCGCTTAACTCAGCGGTAGAGTGCCATCCTCACACGGTGGAAGTCGTAGGTTCAAATCCTACAGCGCCCACCATTTCCTTTCTTGGGCTTGCAGGGGAATCAGCCCCGAGAGCCCAACCCACAACTCAACCCACAATCCAGTTCTCACTGGATCATCTCCGAGGCCTCTGCGCAGGGTTTGTGCGGAAGGTGACAGGAAGCCGCCGTCCTGTTGTGAAGTGTTTTCGACAAATCGTTCGGTCGCCCCGTTGACGCTGTCGGGTACCCGGTGACCTCTTTTTTTGCTAAAGCCGCTCAGAGACGAGATGCTCACCGACTCCTTCATTTGCAGGAACACCTGTTTGACCTGATCATAGCCGGGTTTTACGGCGTTTCTCTGTTTCACGACATCATCGAGATCGGATATGACGAAGTCCCCGGTATGGCTTCCGTGGAACCACGGGGTTTGGACCACCGGCTTCGTGAAAACCTTGCGCAACGTTCTCGGGATTTCTTTCGATAAGTAGTTCTGAAGCGAATTCGCTGTGACGTATCGCCCCTTTTCGAGCGCTAAGGGATCGTTGCCCTCCAAAGCCTGTATGACCTGATAGGTCCAGACGCCATGTTTGAGGATTGGGGTGGAATGCGAATACTCCGACGTTTTGCATGAGGCAAAGCAGACCCTGTACTCGGCCGCTTGAAAAAATTCCTTCAATTCCGTCTCGGACATTGTGCTGTAGATCCCGCGGATCTCCGGAAGGTCGGTGATACCGCTTTCACAGGAATCCAAGAACAGCGCGATGCGTTTGCAGGCCGATTTTCCGCAGACGTCCAGTAGTTCCTGCAAGTTGATGCTTCTGTCCTTAACATCGTCGAGGTCCGTATCGTGGCACGTAATGTAATTATGTCCGTTATTGGAAAAACCGTGACCAGCATAGAAGAGGAACAGCTCGTCGTCTGTGGTGAGAGCTTTCACATACTGACGTACCTTCGAATTGATCGTCGTTTTGGTCGCCGCCCCGCTGAGCAGGGCGACTTTGTCGATCGGACCGGCGAGCTCAAGCGCCGCCGCGAACCCATTGGCATCCGCCTCCGCGTATTGAACGGAGTTAATGCGCGTATCGGAATACTTTTCGACCGCTATGAGAATTGCTAGCCTCTTGGCCATCTGCCACGCTAATCCTGAATTGCCAATCTCCCGGTATCAGACTTCTACATCATTGGCTAAGGACGTTCCACTCTGAATGTAGCAGACGATATCAATCCAATCCCTCACGTCTGAATCGCACCGGTCTTTCTCATCGCGCGACCCCGCTGACTTCATGATTGAAGTGTTCCTGCGCCGTCCCGTCAAACGCACAGAAGTCTTGTTGCGTTGTGCCCCCGCGCAACAAGACAACGACATCAGCGACAAAGAGAATGACGACCACGGCGAGCACCAGCACGATGACGATCATCATGATGATGAACAGCAGGACCATGGCGACGATGATGAACAGCAGCAGCAGCGGCAAGACCAGCGGCACCGGCACGGGCGCCGCCGGCG
Organism: Acidobacteriota bacterium; assembly: GCA_003225005.1. GTDB lineage: Bacteria > Acidobacteriota > Terriglobia > Terriglobales > Acidobacteriaceae > Sulfotelmatobacter. The sequence goes on from QIAN01000083.1 coordinate 8,936, forward strand.
ACGCGGGCGCCATCGGCGCAGTGTGCGAGGCTGCACCTCCGACCGGCGAGGGGCCGGTGACGGGCTTGATGGATTACGGAGAGCGGAAGAATCTATTTCGAGGTGGCCTGCGCAACGGTTTTGGCGACAGAGAGGATCTGATCGCCGATCGCGGTCCTCATCTTCTCGGGCAGCAGGTCCTTTTCGGCAAGCTTTTCCCACGCGGCGACGGTACGGTCCGTTGTTTCAGTGACGATCGGCCACAGGGGGCTTGCCGGCAGGCGCGCAGTATCCGCGAGGCGGCGCACCTGGTCGGTGGTGATTTCGCTGAGGCTGCGACTGCCGCCGAATGTCAGGGCCAATTCGTCGCGCGGGATGTAAGGAAGCGTGGCGACAAAATCGTAAGCGGGCGATAACACAGGCGTACGGCGGTCGGGGTAGAGCAGTGACCAGTTCTTGAGGTGCATGTCGGCGTTGCCGATCAGCACGGAAAAAATGAGCCGCCGCAAAAACTCGTAAGTGCCGGCTTCGCCGGTTTCCGCCCAGAGCACAGCGGCGATATTCGCATAACTGCGATGGCGGTACTTCTCCTCCGGATAGAGCCCGAAAACCTGCGCGAAGTCCTCCATGTGGATGGTCTCACCACCGCCGCGGCGGTCGAAGCGCTGCACGGCGAGAGCTTTGCCTTCCATAGTGCCCGCATCTTCGGGAAGGCCGCGGATATCGCGGATTTCTATGAGCTCGGTGCGCGGAACCTCGATACCTATGGCGCGCGCGAGGGCCATCATGGTGTATTCGTTTTCAGGTACGGAGGCAAAGCGGCCCGAAGGCAGTTTGACGATCCAGGAACCGCCCATGCCGCCGGCCGGAATGGTCAGCCCCCCAGAGGCTTCCATCACCCCGGAAAACTTGAGCTGTACGCCCGCAAGTGAAAATCGGAGAGCGGCTTCCGGCATGCGTACTTCATGTTCGCGATCGGCGGCGTCTTCGGCAGCGCCTTCATGCGGCTGATCCATGGGCGACACCGTGAGCCCGCCGGGAAGATCGGCGCCGAGTACGGCGAGGAGAAAGAATTCACGCTGCGGCTTAACGTTCGCGCGCGCGGCGAGATAATCGCGCAGATGCCCCTCAGGCAAGAGATTGGAGAAAAACACCGGCAGGCGGGCGGTCACGGCACGTGTCGGCGCAACGAGCCCGCCTTCCTGTCCCTTGAAAGAAAGGCTCAGAGTCGGTCTGTTTGGATTGTCAATATAGCCCTGCTCGAACGAAAAAAGATGGCGGTCGCCTCCAATGCGGTTGATGACGCCGATGCGGCGGCCGTAGAGGTTGACCGCGAGCGCGTTCAGGGTTTTGGGATCAAAATTCATCGTGGTCTTTCTTGCCGGACGCGGATTCTTCGTCGTCGGCGGCATAAAGCGGCCGCTCGGCGGACTCGGGCTGCTTCTGTGTCCTGATAAGAGACTGCACGGCGGGAACGAGTGAGCGCGGCACGAGCAGCAGGTCCAGGTCGAGGACGCGCACGATTTCGAGGAGGGTGTCGAAGCGCGGCACGATCTCGCCGGATTCGATGCCGGAGATGTGCGGCTGCGGCAGGCCGATCTGGGCTCCGAGCTCCCTTTGCCCCCAGCCGCGCTGTACCCGCGCCTCCTTTATATGCTCGCGAAGCTCCGTCGGGAGACCTTTCAGCCGTAGGGGTTTGATACGTTTTGTTATATCACGTGCCATAAGTTATATATTAAAGCATATCACGTCTGAACGCAACTGATCTAGTAAAGTATATCAATAGCTTTTACTTATCTACTAAAGTATATCAATTTTGTGGCCGTAAACTAATACTTGACATTGTCAGCTTTTTATTGATCAGACAGAACCGGTACAGGCCTTATCACTGTCGTCCATTATTCAAAGACGACGGATGAAAAGCAGACCGAAGGGCACGTTTACATCCGATCTTTTTTGACGCATAAGGAATACGACAATCGCAGTAACTGGGATAGGAGGTTTGGAACAAAATGAGCACAGTTCTCGCAAACCCTGCGGAAATGATTGCGCACGGCGCTCCCCACGTCATACACAATGACGCGGAACTTGAAGCGTATACCAACGCTCTCTTCCAACTGACGGCGCTGGAAAGCCCCTCTAGCTCTGAAGTGGAAGCAATCGAACTCCTAACCTTGCTCGTGGAACGTTACGAGAAGGAGCATTACCCTATCCCTGCGGCTGATCCGGCTTCAGTTGTGCGGTTTCTAATTGAACAGCAGAATCTCACACAACGTGACCCGATTCCTCAATTTGGTTCAGAGAGTGCGGTTTCGATATTCTTGGCAGGGCAACGGAATCTCACCATCGAACAAGTGCGGAAATTGAGCACTCGGTTCAAACTTCCCGCTGATGTTTTCATCCCAAAGGGGGCCGTGGGAGCAAGAGCCTAATACAACAAATGGCGCCTTCGACGCTGAAACTGGCGATGCCCAAGACTGATGGGCGACAATCAGAACTCCCGACCAACGACAATTAGAATTCCCGATCAGCGACAATAGCCAAGCTCTGGTTTTGTATTCTTGGCGGCACTCAAAATTTGGTGACAGACAAGCAGGTGAGGAGGTTGTTTGCCTTGGGAAAAGTGGAAACGAATCTGGAAACAGCGGCGGCTAAAGCGGGCATGGATGCTAAGACGGCGCGGAAGTATCGCCGGCTGGGACGAGTGCCGAGCGAGTTGACGCCGGGGTCAAGGTGGCGGACGCGAGCGGATTGCTTTCAGGAGGTCTGGGAAGAAGTGCAAAGCCTGCTGGAGGTGAATGCTGGGCTGGAAGCGAAGACGATCTTTGAGTATCTGCAGCGGCGTTATGCAGGGCGATTTGCCGATGGGCAGCTGCGCACGTTACAGCGACGAGTGAAGGTATGGCGAGCGACGGAAGGACCGGTGAAGGAAGTGTTCTTTGCCCAGCGACACCACCCTGGGCGGCTGAGCGCTTCTGACTTCACCCACATGAGTGAACTGGGGATCACGATCCAGGGGCAGAGCTTTCCCCACCTGATCTATCACTTGGTGCTGACGTACTCGAACTGGGAATGGGCCACGGTGTGTTTTTCGGAGAGCTTCGAGAGTCTGTGTGAAGGATTTCAAAATGCGATTTGGGAACTGGGGAAAGTGCCGCAACGGCACCGAACCGACCGGCTATCGACGGCGGTGAACAATATGACCACGCCGGCGGAGTTCACCGAACGCTACGCCGGGCTGCTGCGATATTACGGGGTAGAGGGGGAGAAGATCCAAGCCGGGCAAGGGCATGAGAACGGAGATGTGGAACAACGACATCATCGCTTGAAACGGGCCCTGGCGCAGGAGTTGATGTTGCGTGGGAGCAAGGACTTTGTCAGCGTGGCGGACTACCAGGAGTTCGTGAAGGGATTGTTAGCACGATTAAATGCGGGACGAAAAGCACGCTTGGCAGAAGAGATGGCGGTGATGAAGGAGTTGCCGGAGCGACGCTTGGAGTCGTGCCAGCGTGAGCGGGTGAAGGTGGACTCG
>QIAN01000454.1 GCA_003225005.1 Acidobacteriota bacterium
AAAAGAAATCCTGGAGTGTCGCTTCCCGGAACTTGCAACACTGCCGGCCCGGCATTTTCTACGAGTCGTTCCAACCCCTCATAGGGCACCGCCGAAGGCTCTGCTTCCAGGCCTAACCGCGTGGCCGCCGACTCGATCCACTGGTTAAGCGCATTCCGCCTCGCGGCACTATCACTAAGGGAAGAAATCAAGCTTGGAGGATTCGGTACCTGCACAGGGGAGGGCTGCAGCTGGCTTCTGCCCGCCAGAGCTTCGAGTCCAGACCCCAGCTCAGACAGTGACCAGAAAAGCGAGGGCAGATCTTCTTTCATACCGAGGCCCGTTGCAACTCTTCAACCAGGCGGCCGTCTTCCAGCCGTAGGTGTCGCCAATGGCCGCTCGACCACGATCCTTCCCGTATACTCTGCTCCGCTTCCAGGAGAGCTCGATAACGAGAATTTGACTGTCGAGCAAGCTCTGCCGGAGCGCCGTCCTCGACGATCCGGCCATTCTCCACCACCAGCGCTCGAGGAAATCCCAGTGTCTCGCCGACATCGTGCGTAACGCACAATAGCGTCGCGCCATCCCAGTGACGCCGAGCGCGCGCCAGCAACTTTCGTCTCTGATGCCGATCCAGTCCTCGAAACGGTTCGTCGAGCAGGGCGAGGCGCACCTCGCGTCTCAGCAATGCCCGTCCAAATCTAACCCGTTGCCCTTCTCCGCCTGAAACCAGCCCACCGCTTTCCCCCAGTTCCGTCTGCAGTCCATCGGGCAATTTCTCAAGCAGCTGGCGAAGTTCGGCTTGTTCCAACAGGTTAGCTGTTGGCACACTGTCCAGGTTGCCGTAACAAAGATTGAAAAATAGAGAGCGATTCCATAGCTGCACCGCCGGATCGATCCACGCCGTATCCTTACGCAACTGCTCTAGATAGGCACCCTCAAGGGCAGCCCCATCCACCCGCACGCTGCCCGCAGCGGCGCGATACCATCCTAGAAGCAGGCCCAGCAGGCTGGACTTGCCCGCACCCGAGGCCCCGACAATGGCCACATGCTCACCCGGCTCAATCTTCAGGTTGATCTCCTCCAGAATGGTGTGTCCCGAAGCGGAGACGCTTACCTTGTCCAACTCGATGGCTATTGCCCCAGCGGGGTCTCGAGACTTAAGTCCACTTGCAACCGAAGCGGGAGATGTCCTGCTCAGCGACTCGGAGGCGGACGGTTTGTCTTCCAGGGCGCCAATCGGCTCCAGCAGGCGGAGAGTTACGTTGCGATATGTGGGGTACTGGCGCGCGACTTGTGCGATTTCCTCCCCCAAACCCGGCAGGTTGAGCGCCCAATACACCAGCAGCAGCGACCCCCCGGTCTCGCCCGTGCGACTGACGTGGCTGAGCATCAGCCAGGCCGCCAAACCAAAACCTGTCAGCCCCTGCAATGCTTCGACCCAAACCACCAGGCGTTGCACCGCAAACGATGCGCGCGCCCACTCCACCAGTAAACTCTCATGCTCTCGACGCAACGCGCGCTCGGCTCCGTGGGTGCGCACGGGAACCAGGCCTAGCAGTGCGTCCAGATAGAAGCGACTCAGCGCTCCGGTGTGGTTGCGCACTCGGAGGTCGCGCTCGGCCAGCAAAGGTTGCACAAGAAGCGGTAGCGCTACCGCCAGCGAGGCGGCGAGAAGAGCCGGTACGGCCAGCGAAACATCCAGCCAGATGATTCCCGCAACCGTCACCACGAGCTCGAACACGGATCGGAGAAACTGTCCCCCCAATCCCGGCAACAACCTTATGCGGTGTGTACTGTGACTGCGTTCCGCCATGTCAGAAGTCAGGCGGCTGTGAAAGTATCGATCCCCGAGTTTTGGAATTTTTTCCAGGAAGGTGGTGCGCAAGCGTGCCTCGAGATGCCTTCCGATGCGCAGGATGCCCGACGCGATGGGCAGCTCAAGCAGCATCAGAGCCGCCAGAAAAACCAGTAGAGCCGTCATCACGCCCAGCCGCTCTCCCGACACCCCGAACTCTCGCGGCATATCCAGCAAGCTGCGAAACAAAATCGCCTCGACCAGCACTCCGAGGGTCGCGAGGCCAAGCGCGGTCACCACGACTCCCGGTGCAAGCAATCCATCCGCCTTCAGCATGTGGAGTAGTTCACGAGCAGGTCGGCCCGGCTTCTCCTGCAGTGCGGCAGCCACCTCAGGCGGAAGCTTGCCAGTTTCCGCGACCGCAGCTTCCGAGCGGCGTCCTTTCACGTGCACCAGCACCGCGCCCTTAAAGAAGACTCGCTCTTCCCCGTCTTCCGGCGGTGCCGCCCATGCTGACCAATAATTGGACGGGATTACGCCGAATCCTTCTTTCGGATCTCGACTGGCGTGTTCGAGGAGCCGCTGCAGTACTCGTTCCGCCTCCGACCCTCGGCGCAATCCGCCGGATCGCACAATTGCGCCCAAACTTCGCGTACCGGCCTCCAGACGCGACAATGCTCGCCAGCCGGGAATGCTCAGCGCAGAATCGATAAAGCGTTCCGCGGCGGTCCGGGAAATGCCCAAATCGTCCAACTTCCGCCGAAGTGGCAGCGTAAATTTCTCCGACTCAGCCCACTCTCTCCAGCCTTTGGCAGAAACCGGAAGTGTGTGGATGTAGAGACTTGCAAGAAATTGCGCTTTAGGTTCCCATTGTCGCCCAATTGCGGGATCCATGACTTGCAGGAGACCGCCATGACCCCGCCAGGCAACCACGAAGTGGGTAACCTTGCTGGCACGCAGAACCACGGCTATTGCGGGCAAGAGGTTGGCTTCGGCAAGCAGCACAAAATCTGCCGGCGCCATGATCTGCTCGGCTTCGAGTCCTAGCTGCACCGCGACTTCCTCCATGGTGTCGATGGAGGTGCCGTCGACGTCAGTCTGGCAGGCTTCACGCAAGCGTCCGTAACTGACGGGTATCCCGAATCCCTCGGCCAGACACTTCAGCGACGCCGGCCCGCAATCCATGGCGGATGTCTGCACCACTTCCGGAACCAACATGCGCCGACGGCTCAGATTCATGGCTGCGTCCCCGCGCTCAGGTCTGCGAAATTGCTATTGGGGCCAGCTAGCAAACTGCCCGCCGTGCGCAGTACGAGGTTGGCTGGTGAGAGGGTTTCGATCTCGACTTCAACTGAGCCGGGCAGGCCATGTTGGAGAGGAATTCGAGAGTCGGAATGGGCATCGAGCGCCAGTTCCACCCGGATACTGCCATCGCGAATCTCGCTGGCCACATTGGTGATGGTGGCAGCCACACTTCCATACTGCGCCCAGGGAAAACCTTCCAGCCGCAGACGTGCGTGCTGCCCCGGCCGAATGCGACCCAAAGCTGCCGGCGGATCAAAGTTCGCCACTACCCTTAGCTTCCCGGCCGGTACCACCGCCGCGAGTTTTTCGCCTTCGTGGACTACCATTCCGATCCTCAACGGCGCCACTTCACCCAACTTTCCGTCAACTGGGGCGCGTATCCACCGGCGGTCCACCTCTTCTTCCAACCGCTGAATGGTTACGCCAGCCGTGGCCTGGTCGCTGCGCAACTTGTTGAGTTCGCTCATAAGTTGCTCGATGTGGGCCTTTCTCTCGTTGGTCCGGGTGAGGTGCTCTCCTTCCAAACGCACTACGCCGTAGTGTAGGCTGTCGGCTGCGGCCCGACGCTGCTGGGAATCGGCTACGCTCCGGTTGAGGTCCAGCTCGGCAACCACGCCGGCGTTGTACATCTTGCGCAATCGCTCCGATTCGGCCTGCGCAAACTGTGCAGCTGCTTCGGCCTCGCGGTAGTGTGCGCGCGCTTCCTCCAAGGCATCCTTCGCCGACTGCTGATCCTGCTCGAGCGCCTGTTCTTCCGAGGCAATCTCTTCTTCGCGGGAATGGATTTGCGGACTTGCGCCAGCGAGTTGTGTCTTCTCTTCGGTGAGCTGAAAATGCTGAGCCCCAGAGTCGAGTTCCACCAGAACATCTCCAGCCTTCACTTCCCGGTCCAGCACCAGATGGGTTGCTACGACTCGGCCGCTCACTGCGGATTGAACTGAATGCGCTGCCCGATCTACTTCCAACTCGGCTTTATTGGTGACCGCGTAGACTGACACTCGCGCCACAAAGAACCAAACCATCCACGCTCCTAGTAGGAGTGCCGCCAGAGCGAGACCCAGGTAAGAACGCTGGGAGTTGTCAGCTTCGAGGGAGCGAACGGATCGAAAGAAAGTAGATGCCATCCGATCAGAATCCTCACATTCGGGTAAGGGTTGCGGTCTAGTCTCCCGAATCTTGGGTGCCTTTGAACCTAAGATCGCTTCCGGTCACTCACATGTTTTGCACTTTGTCTTGACCATTGGTGAGACCGAAGCCTGACTAGCCGACAGCGGGAACGTGGCCGGCGCGCTCAAGCCTTTAGTAAAACGCCGGGGGGAGCCTAACTCCGACCGGGTCACACAGCTAAGGAGTCTACATCACCTTGGAAGAGCTTGGATGATCTGGATTGGCTGACATTTGCGGCGCAAAGAGCTGAATTGCTTGTCCTTGATGAGAATTCCGTGATGAGAACTCCGTGCACCCGTGGAGGTCATTCCCCAGCCGGACTGCGGAGCCCAAGCGGTTCGCGGCCTCCAGCCTTTTGATATGACCTTCGACTGCAAGAAAGAGCCCCGCCCGAGAAAGTGGGACCCTGCGCAGGCTTCCATACCAATTAACTTGACCTGCAGGGTCGCAGTGAAGTGCAGCAGTTGTTTCGGCGAAAACTTCTTGCGCACCACAACCTCGCCTCGCAGGTCGACCCCAACCGCTGGCTCTTCCTGACCTTCTGAAGATCGGTATTGGCATCCTCGACGGCTTGGCGCAGGCGCATCGGGCCGGCATCGCGCACCGCGACCTAAAACCCGGCAACGTGATGCTGTCGAAAGCTGGTCGATCCGTGCCAAGTAGCCTGCGATCTCATCGGGATGGGACAGCGCATTGTCGGCCAACAAAAGAGCAGGCTGGTGTTGTGTCCTCTGCCCTTCTACTGGTGCCACCTACTCATGGCTCAGACTGTGGAGCGTACGGCGTACGCCCAGAACGCTGAGGGGACTCTCAGAGTTGGCACTGTGGAAGGAGAGTTCCATATACCATGGTTGGTAACAGGCCAGTGTTCAGGCGTGCACCACCAGCGCTTCAAGCCCCGCGGCCCTCAGCAAATCCAGATTCTTAAGCCATTGCAAGACGTTGGTCCACTCGTCCAACAGCGCTCGGTTGAATTCGATCTTGCTGGCGCAAGCACTACCAAATCTTCTTTTAATTCTTTATCCAAGACTGTCCCAACCCATGCGCCAGTCAGGTCCGATGGGCGCTCTTCGCACCGTTTGGTACAGCATTGACGCGGAGAATTGACCACTCCTGCCTCGACTCGCGGGAAGGTGTCGAACCACACCGTTGCTGCGAATCCTGCGCAACGAATCGGCAGATCCTTTAACTGCACCTCAGCCCGTGCACCCCGGGGCTGTCACTTCATATAAACTTTCCGTTTGGCGGTGTTGCGCAGAGGTACTGAGTCTCAAAAGGAGGGAGCGGTTTGCCGGTAAAGGAGGATCTGCTTTGGTACAAGGATGCCATCGTCTATCAAGTACACGTGCGCACGTTCTACGACAGCAATGGGGATGGTATCGGCGACTTTCCAGGGCTAGAACAGAAGCTCGACTACCTGCAGGAATTAGGGACCAGCGCAATCTGGCTGATGCCATTCTTCCCGTCGCCGCTACGCGACGATGGGTACGACATTGCGGATTACTACTCAGTCCATTCCAGCTACGGAAGGTTGGACGATTTCCGGGAGTTTCTGAAGGCGGCCCATGACCGCGGGATCCGAGTCATCATTGAGATGGTGCTGAATCACACGTCGGAGCAGCACCCGTGGTTTCAAGAGTCGAGAAGTTCGCAGGACAATCCTCGCCGCGATTGGTATGTGTGGAGCGATACCGACACGCGGTACAAGGGCGCTCGAATCATTTTTCTCGACACCGAAATGTCCAACTGGGCGTGGGATCCGATTTCAAAGTCTTACTATTGGCATCGCTTCTTTAGTCATCAGCCCGATCTCAACTACGACAATCCTGCGGTTCGGCAAGAGATGTGGAATGTGATGAAGTTCTGGCTGGAGATGGGGGTCGACGCCTTCCGGCTGGACGCGGTGCCTTACTTGGTGGAACGAGAAGGTACGAGTTGCGAGAACTTGCCCGAGACCCATGAAATCCTGAAGGACCTGCGACGAAAGCTCGATAAAGAATTTCCAGGCCGGATGCTGCTGGCGGAAGCCAATCAGTGGCCCGCCGATCTTCGTCCATATTTTGGTGACGGTGATGAATTCCACATGGCGTTTCACTTTCCGCTCATGCCAAGGATGTTCATGGGAGTGAAGCTGGAGGACCGCAAGCCGATCACGGAAATCTTGCAGCAGACGCCGGAAATCCCACCTTCGTGCCAGTGGTGTCTGTTTCTGCGCAACCACGACGAGTTAACCCTCGAAATGGTTAAAGATCTGGAACGGGACTACATGTATGACGCGTACGCCCAGAACAAGACCATGCGGATTAATCTGGGAATCCGCCGCAGGCTGGCGCCTTTGTTGGACAACGATCGAAGGCGCATTGAGTTGATGAACGGGATATTGATGTCCTTACCCGGCACTCCCATAATCTATTACGGCGACGAAATCGGAATGGGCGACAACATCAATCTGGGAGATCGCAACGGAGTGAGGACCCCGATGCAGTGGAGCGGAGGATGGAACGGCGGCTTTTCTGGCGCAGATCCAGAGAGCCTGTATGCACCGCTCATCCTGAATCCGGTTTACGGTTATCAAGCAGTAAACGTGTTGTCGCAAAGACGAAGCGAACATTCGCTTCTTTCCTGGATGCGTCGCATAATTGCAGTTCGCAGATCGACTGGGGTGTTCGGCAAGGGATCGATTGAGTTTCTCTATCCAGCCAATCACAGAGTACTGGCGTATGTAAGGCAGCTGGGCAAAGAGACGGTCCTGGCGGTCAATAACCTTTCGAGTGCTGCGCAAGCGGTCGAGCTGGATCTGCGGAAGTACAAAGGAAATATTCTGATCGAGATGTTTGGCAAGAATATTTTTCCGCGTGTGGGTGAGCTGCCCTATCTTCTAACCATGGGCCCTTATCAGTTTTATTGGTTTCGGCTGAGGCGAATCTGAAAGACTAGTAGGTAGTGGAAACGATGACGCAAGGGGTGTCTGTCGAAGAGCGCCCGGTACCGCTGCGCACGGAGAAAAGATTGGCAGAAGATAGTTTTCTTACGGATGATTTCCTTCGCCAACTGATCAACGTCGGCGAAGTGGACATCCTGGTGGGTTTGCCCACGCACAATAATGCCAAGACTGTGGGACCGATAGTCCAGTCTATCCAAGCGGGCATCCTGCGGGATTTTCCCCGAGAGCGCGCGGCCATCATCAATGCCGACGGAGGATCGCGGGATGGAACTCCGGAGTTGGTTACGGGCATCTCTATCGATGATGTGCGCCGCACGGCCAATCTGTACACGCTTCGTACCCTGCACTCCATAAGCACCCAGTACGCGAGCACTCCGGCAAGCGGAGTTGCGTTGCGAACTATTTTGTCCGCGGCGGAACTGCTACGCGCGAAGGCCTGTGTGCTGATCTCACCCGAATCTACAAACATCAAGCCCGAATGGCTCTCCAAGCTTCTGAGGCCAATTTATAACGAAGGCTTCGACCTGGTCACGCCCACGTATGGCAGGCACAAGTTTGAAGGCCTGCTCATAACGAATTTGCTGTATCCGATGATCCGAGCACTCTACGGGACGAGAATTCGCGAGCCGTACACAACCGAAATCGGATTCTCTGGCCGCCTTGGAGGTCAGTTTCTGGGACAAAATAATTGGGAGGATGGAACCGGGCAGACCGGTCTCGAACTGCGATTGACTCTGGCGGCGATCACCGGAGGGTGCCGTATCTGCCAGTCCTTCCTCGGAGAAAAGGATCATGTCGAGCGACGCGCTGCAGACCTGATACCCGCATTGCGACAAACCGTGGACACCCTGTTCTCCGCACTAGAGGCGGACTTTCCTGTCTGGAGTGCGGTGGCTGGCTCCCAGCCCGTCCCTTCGAACGGTCCGGAGTCGGAAGTCGGTCTGGAGCCGCTTCGAATAAATCGCAAACGGTTACGAGAAATGTTTTCGATAGGGGTTGCTGAATTGGAGTCTGTCTTTCAGTCCATCCTTTTGCCTTCAACCCTGGCAGAACTGCAGAGAATCGCCGGCCTGGACGAGGACGATCTTCGTTACCCTGCAGAGTTGTGGGTCCGGACAGTATATGAGTTTGCCGTCTCCTACCAGAAGTCTGTGATCAATCGAGATCACATTATCCAGGCTTTAGCCCCACTGTTCCGCGGGAGAGCGTACACGTTTCTGGTTGAAAACCGTGACGCTTCTACGAACGAGGTGGAGAACAACATCGAGAGTTTGTGCCTTGAATTCGAGCGATTGAAGCCGTATCTGTTGGAAATGTGGAACGGTAGAAAGTGAGGTAACAATGCGGGACATGATTGTGAGCGAGCTGTCTCAGGCAATGCACGAGCTGGCCAGAGGTTTTGCCCACTTCCTTCCTCGACTCATCGTGATGCTGGTCCTTGCGTTTGTGGGTTGGGTAATCGCTTACCTAGCCAGAATTCTGCTGCGCAGCATTCTGCGACTGATCAAGTTCGATCGGCTTTCCGACAATGCAGGCGCCTCGCAACTACTTACCAAAGCCGCCCTGCCGTCGTCCACCGAGTTGCTGAGCCGGTTCGTTTTCTGGGTGGCGTGGCTGGGTTTCATTCTGCTCGGTGTGAGCGTGCTCGGGATTCTGGGCTTGCAGGAGCAGATCGCGAGGTTCTTTCTTTTTCTGCCGCGACTGTTCGTGGCTCTGTTCATCATGTTCTTCGGGCTGCTGGCAGCTAGCTTTTTTTCTCGCGCCGCACTGCTGGCCGGGGTGAATGCGAACGTGCCTTCCCCCCGGCTGTTAAGCACCTCGATCCGCAGTGTGATCATCATTTTCGTATTGTCTGTGGTCTTTGAAGAACTGGGCCTGGCAGAGCAGACTATGCTGGTTACTTTCGGAATTGCCTTCGGAGCACTGATGCTAGGCTTGGCAATTGCATTCGGCATGGGCGGGAGGGACTTGGCACGACGCTTCTTAGAGACGAGATTTCTACGGCGAAAGAAGGAGGAGAACGAAGACGAACTTTCGCCACTGTGAGTGTGATGCAAATCTCAGCGGTCGTACAGCATGGTGAGTTTTCGCAACCGTTCGCTGAGTTCTCTGGTCAAAACTTGAGGCTTGTAACGCCACTTCCAGTTCCCACTTATTGTGCCGGGTAAATTCATTCTGGCTTCACTGCCAAGCCCTAACACATCTTGCAAGGGAAGGATGGCAGTCGCGGCCACGGATGCGAGTACCGTGCGAATGAAAACCCAATTGATTGGCTCGTTCTCAAAGCGTAAGTATGCTCGGGTAAAATCCCGTTCCTTGCGAATATCCTCGACTGTTCGGATGCTCTCGCCTACGCCTGAACTGGTCCACCAGCCGACGGTCGTGTCATTGTCGTGTCCGCCGGTGTATGCCACCAGTTCGCGCGAATAATTGTGAGGACGGAACGTGGGACCCTGGGGATCGTTTCCAAAGGCAAACTGGAGCAGGCTCATTCCGGGAAAGCCAATCTGCTCGCGAATCGCTTCTACCTCGGGAGTAATTACTCCGAGATTTTCAGCAACGAATGGTAACTCTTTCAACTCAGCTTGCAAGACCTGGAAAAACTCCGCCCCGGGACCCTTTACCCACTTGCCTGCGTCTGCCGTGGACGCGCTGGCGGGAATCTCCCAATAGGCCTCGAAACCGCGGAAGTGATCCAGTCGCACAAAATCGAATAGTTTTAGAGATGCCCGAAAACGATCGATCCACCAACGGTAACCGGAAGCAGCGAGCACATCCCAACGATAGAGAGGGTTTCCCCAAAGTTGGCCGGTCGCGCTGAAGTAGTCAGGGGGGACACCCGCCACCACGGTCGGTCTGG
>QIAN01000450.1 GCA_003225005.1 Acidobacteriota bacterium
GACCGCCACCCTGACTATCACCACGCCGCTGGTGTCCATTGCCATTAATCCACAGAGTCCTTCCATTCCGTCTGGTCTAAAACAATTGCTGGGTGCGATAGGAACTTATGCAGATGGCACCGTGAGAGACCTGACCATCTCGGTGAATTGGAATTCTTCAACAGCCACAGTTGCTACGGTTAGTTCAGCAGGGTTGGTGACGGCTGTGGGCCAAGGGACTACGACGATCTCAGCCACCTCTGGCAGCGTCGCGACTTCTACGACTCTCACCGTTGCGGGACCGGCATTGTTGATGGCTGCCATCAGCCCGCAAAATCCGTTCGTCCCACTCGGAGCAACGCAACAATTCACAGTTGCGGGGAGGTACTCCGACGGCAGTACGCAGGACCTGACCGCGTCAGTTGGTTGGAGTTCGTCTAACACCAGCGTGGCCACGGTCAGCGCGAGCGGCTTGGCGACCGCAGCAAGCACCGGCAGCACCATGACGACCGCCTCGCTTCACGGATTTATATTCTCGACGAATCTCACGGTGACCGCGTCGGGGCCGCCGGCGATAACGGCCTCCGTCGCGCCGGTTCCCAGCGCCTCTGGCTGGAATAATTCTAATGTGACGGCGACGTTCACCTGCACCCCAGGCGGTGCGTTGATTACAAACTGTCCTAGTCCGCAAGTAGTTTCTTCGGAGGGCGCGAATCAGGTCGTGAGCGGCACAGTAACTGATGGCGTAGGTGCCACCGCAACTGCGAGCGTCACGTTGAATATCGACAAGACGCCTCCCACGTTGGCGGTTGCTTCGCCTGCCGATGGCGACAGCTTCTCAGTCGGGGCAGCCACCGTGACAGGGACCGTAGCGGACGCATTGTCTGGGGTGTCGACTCTGGCCTGCAATCAAGTACCAGTAACGCTAAGTGGGGGCGGTTTTTCATGCAACATTTCGCTCAATCCTGGTGTCAATTTAGTAGTGGTGCGAGCTACCGACGTGGCTGGAAATGTTGCTTTGGCGAAAATGCACGTGAAATGCACTCTTCCCCTGCCCCTGCCCAATTCCCTCCAGATAACTCCCACAAAGGTGAATTTGACCGTGGGCGACACGCAGCAGTTCACCGCTGTGGATGAGCTAGGCCGTCCGCGCAAGGACGCAACTTGGACGGTGAGCGACACCATGGTTGCAACGATAACGACTGATGGTCAGCCGGTTCTCACGGCCCTCGCCGTCGGTCAGGTCACGCTGACCGCCAGGGTGCAAGGTGTCTCCACGCAAGTTCAACTGAACATATTCGGTGGCTCACTGGTTCCAGGAACGGTCCGCTGGAGTTTTCCATCTTTGCCCGGTTACGAGCCCTTTGGCATGGCCCCAGCCGTCCCTAGCGAGGGTGGTCCGGAATTTTATTCTTTTTATTTTCTCGACCCCGGAAATACCAATAAGAACATTGTGCTGGGGGCGTTTTCCGCCGACGGGCAGCTCCTCTGGCAGCAGCCGGCGGCTAACCAACAATTACTTGCAGTCCCGGATGCTTTCGGGGGCGCGATTATGAATGACGGTAACCGCCTGATTGCCCTGGACGGCCAGACCGGCGCGCCGGTCTGGCAATCCAGTTCGCAAAATGGGTTCAACGACCTTGCCATTCGTCCGGACGGTTCCGTCGTTGCGATCGAATTAGAAACGGGCGGTCAGACGCCGTTGGGAAACACTTATACTGCCCGCAAATTCCTGGACGTGTTTGATGGAAACACAGGCCAATTGACCTTGCAACTTCCTCTACCACAATACGTCGAGAGTCATCACGAACTCCGTACCGTCGTGAGTAATTTTGAACTCGTTGCCGCTTGCCAGCCTTGGAATTTTGACGTTCTTGAAGCGGGGCCGACAAGTCCAGCGACTGTCGGCGCAAACGGAAACATTTACCTCGAGTATTCAGTCCCCAACTTCACGCACACAGTGACGTCCGATTGCAAGGAGAACGCGGTCAGCACCGAAATCGACGACACCAGTACATTACTTCTCACGGTCTCTCCGGACGGTTCTAGCTCCACGCAAACATTGGGTTCTGGAACGGAAACCACAATTAATCAAGGCCAGCTATCAGGAGTGTCGAGTGTTCTCTTGGGACCAGATACCGTGGCAACTCTTTTGGGGCCACTCAATGCCAATGGCACCGTTACCGGATTCAAAGGCGGTTCGGTCACCCGGACTGGCCAGGTGATTCCTGACGGAAAAGGTGGCGCGCTCGCTACCTGGGAGGAAGGCCCGGCACTTGACCCTCCACAACCCGTTATGGTCACGCACATATCGCCCACAGGTGGCAGGGGCACATGAGCCG
The DNA here is from genome assembly GCA_003225005.1 of Acidobacteriota bacterium. Taxonomy (GTDB): domain Bacteria; phylum Acidobacteriota; class Terriglobia; order Terriglobales; family Acidobacteriaceae; genus Sulfotelmatobacter. Next base: position 2,322 of record QIAN01000450.1, read on the forward strand.
GACGCCTCAGGGTAATAGCCCCATTGGATGTCGTTTCCGTTACCCTGAGTGCAGGGACTGGGATTGACCGCCGCGTAACCTTGTAGAGCATGGCCAGAACCGCACCAGAATAGCCCAAACGAGTGGTGGAACACTCCCCCTTTGGTTCCTGAGGAGTTGCCATTAGGTTCGGCCCAGTCATTTGCCCAAGTCACAGGGATTGGCGGAGCGCTGATTGAGCCGAGGAGACGATCATAAAGGCGACCTTGCCAGTCAATCCCAAATCCGCTGCCACTGCCAATGATGCTATCGTGAGAGGCTTGGCCCTTTGAGTCGAAATGAAGCACGGCCTGGCCGTCGTTGTCCCCTTCTTGGGCCACGAGGCCGCCACCGGGTGTGGCGGCAATCATGGAAATCACGTTTGGAGCGGAGGACTGATAAGACCACACAACCTGACCAGAGTTCATATCAAACGAGATAGCATTGTGATCGGCGGTGCCGAGGGAAAGCCCTACTGCGAAGGCCGCCCCGTTTTCGC
>QIAN01000449.1 GCA_003225005.1 Acidobacteriota bacterium
ACTCACCACCCTCGAACAGGCGTTGAGTTTCGACCGACGCCCGCGCCCCAATCGTCACCAGAGACAATCCAATTACATCCATCTTTCCCGATGACTTCGGGGCAAAGAAATCCGATACGCACAACCGTCGCCCCTCGCGCTGGCGGGGAAACGTGAATCTTAGTAGCCCTTTTGACTGTGTGGGGACAGTCGCCTTCGGCTGGTCGTCAGGGTCATACACCACCACATCATTCCCGTCACTCTGAGCCGGGAAATATCCCCACACGACTTTGGGCTCAAACCACCCCGAGGCAATCACTTCCTCTTCCAACTGTTTTTTGATCGGGCGGAATTTCTCCTCCACCAGGCGCACATAGTCCGATTGCGAAGCGGTTTTCAACTGCCATTGATTCTTGAAGAGCGCCGTCTCATTGATGTACTTGAAGACTTCCCGCAAATCGTAATCCTTCCGAACCCGCACTCCCCAGAACGGGGGCGCTGGAGTGTTCGGAGCGTCCCCCACCACCGGACTGCGCTCCGCAAAGATCGGCCCAGTCTCCTCATCCACGGCCGCGGCCTTCGCGTATTCCTTCACCGTGCGGCCTTCGGTCAGGTCAATTGCTGGAAGATGCGCTGGTCGAGTATTCGCCACTGGAGCTGATCAATACGGTGCTTCTGAGACTTTTTCCGCGCGCCCGCACCAACGGACTTCTCGCCATTGATGATGGCAAACTTCAACTTGTCTTCTACCGATAGCGTATCCACATGTGCCGTGGTCGAAGCCGCAGGCTTGCCTTTCATGCCGGCAAAATGCGCCATGTATTTCTGGAGTGGGTCTCCATCCGAGTTGGCGTCGCGCTGAATTAGCTTTCGCGCCAGGTTCACTTCTTCCTGCGGAATCTTGTACAGCGGATAAATTTTCGTGTAATTCACGATGGCCATGTCGAGTCCATGATCAACCGCCTCATGCATGAAAACGGAATTCAACACTCGCCGGGGATAAGCATCGAGTCCAAATGAAATATTGCTGACTCCCAGGATGGTCTTCACTCCCGGCAGTTCTTTCTTGATCTGCTCGACCGCCTTCAACGTCTCCATGCCGGCTGTACGGTACTCTTCCTCCCCAGTCGAAATCGGCAAAGTCAGCGCATCGAAGATCAAATCTGTCGGATCAAGCCCGTATTTCTTCGTGGCCAGATCAAAATTCCGCTTCGCGATCGCTGTCTTCTTCTCTGCTGTGAGCGCCATGCCATCTTCGTCGATAGTCAGGGCAATCACGGCAGCGCCGTAACGCTTGGCCATGGGCAACACTTTTGAAGTCCGCTTCTCGCCATCCTCCAGATTGATGGAATTGATGATTGCCCGGAATGCGCTTCAACGCCTCTTCCACAACGTCAGCTTCGGTCGAATCCACCAGCACCGGCGCGGGCACGCGTGTCGCAATCTTTTCCAGGATCGAAGTGATGTAACCCTTCTCGTCTTCGCCCACGATGGCGCAGCACAAATCCAGCATGTGCGAGCCTTCATTCACCAACCTCTTGGCCAGCGCCAGAATGTCGTCGTATTCTTTGCCCGCACCAGATTGCGGAAGTGCTCAACGCGGGTGGTGGTGTTCATTTCCTCAGCTGCGATGAGAGGCTTAGGATCGAGATCGAGAGGAACCGACGTGTATGCGCTGGATGCCGCCGCCGACCGCTTGACCTCGCGCCGCGCCGGTTCCACGCCTGAGACTTCTTCGACGACGGCCTTCAAATGCTCGGGAGTGGTCCCGCAACATCCGCCGACAATTCGAACTCCGTAATCCTGCACAAAATGTTTGTGATAGGTCGCCAGTTCCTGAGGCGTGAGTTTGTATACAGCGCGCCCGCCGTCGTTCTGCGGGAGTCCGGCATTCGGCAGCACTGACACCTGTTTGCTCGAGTTCGCCCCCAGGAAACGCACTGCATCATTCATCTCCACCGGCCCAGTGGCGCAGTTTAGTCCGATTA
>QIAN01000085.1 GCA_003225005.1 Acidobacteriota bacterium
GGTGGACTTGGTGCTCCTTGACTTCCACATGCCAGAAATGAATGGTGACATGGCCGCGGCCCGCATGAAGGATTCCAAACCGGACGTTCCCATCGCGCTCTTGTCCAGCGATGAGTGCCTGCCGTCGCGCGACCTCGAAGTAGTCGATTGCTTCATTCCGAAGTCCGAGCCCATCGTCAGCCTTTTGGAAAAAGTCGATTATTTGGTGAGCCTACGTTTTCTTTTCCGACCTTTCGGCGCCGCAGAGCGCGTAAGCGCGCACCAAGCTGGACCAGAGTCGGAAAGACGTCAGCATGTCTGCTAGGAACTCCCGGCAACACAGCAGCGGGCGACGAACGTCCCGACCGCGGATCGCGAAACAGATTCGGATTCTGGTTCCGCTGATTAGGCACACTCCACACCAGAACTTTCTCCTCACTAAGGTGAATGCCGTCCTTCGACGAGGCCAAGACAATGTGGCTGCTCGGCGTGTCGTAATCACGGGTGATCGCGAAGTATAGGAGGTCTTTGTGCTTTGGATCTGCCTTGGCCAGGACCGAAGGCCGGGCCAGCCCAATTCCTCTTCCTTCGTTCAGCCCGTACCAGCCCCAGTAGCGGAATCCGCCGCGCTTGAGTTCGAGGACGCTCAGCGTGTGGGGAAACTGATCGCCCTCCCACTTCTGCGCCTCGGGCATGACGTGCCGCGGGGTCGTCAACTTCAAATAGGGGATCGCTCTAACCTGGCTGGTTTCCGTTTTCTGCTGTCCTACGACATTGCCGGTGATAGTAAGAACTAGAAGTGCATGACGGAGAGTTCGGTGCGACGCGTACATAAGTTCTCCTCTACCGGACGTTAGCCAGCAGTCTGAACTTCTGCTTTCTTGAAACTGACGGTCGCGTTCGCGATGAGCGGCTTGGCCCAGAAGCCAACACTAAGAACACAAGCAAAAGTGACATAGAGAAACGCGACTCCCGCTCGCAGTCCGAGGTGATCGCCGATCCGTCCGATGATGAGGGGCACCACGGCGCCACCCATAATGCCGGTGCTCAAAATTCCAGCGAAGGAACCGTGATGCTCAGAAACTGAATTGAGCGCCAACGAAACCAGAATGGGCCACATCACGGATGCGAAAAGACCAATCCCGGGGAAAGCAATGACTGAAACATTCGCCGGACCAAACAAGGCTGCGGTCAAGCACAAGAGGGCTCCCAGGCAGGTGCCGATCAGGACGGCTGTCGAAAATCCTCAGAAGCAGCATTCCGATGAAACAACCCGCAGTAAGCAGGCCCCAGAACCAGGAGAGTGCAGTCGCTCCGGTCGTGTGTGGGTCGTACCCGTGATATTGGGAAAGAAACTTAGAGATCCAGTCAGCCGTCCCTTGCTCCGAGCCCACGTAAGCAAAAACGCAAAGGAAAAAGGCCCAAACCATCGGTTTGCGGAAGAGGCTGCCGTACATCTCCACGGAGCCGGCCCGTTCGTCGGCGGCACGTTCCACGCGAGGAAAGCGGCTGAAGACAAGAACCGCAACCATCGCCAGGGTGAACACAGCGAAGATCCAGTACATGGAAGCCCAGGGAAGGGCCGGAGGCGTTAGCTTGTGCAGGACCACAAGCAGTTGATTTCTGGCATGCTCGTTGCCCAGGTTCAGGACCTCCGGTGGAACCGATGCCAATGCCGGTGATTCTCATTCCACTGCTTGTAGATGCATCCCGCAACATGTTCACAATTCGATCAAGCGCGTTCGCGTACCCGTCAGCGGGTGCCGTCGGCGTTTGAACCCGCGACAGCACGCGACCATCGGAATCGACCATTCCAACGCCTATCTTGGTTCCGCCGATGTCAACCGCGGCGATCATCTTCTCCCCGCATGCCGTGTTGGGATCATTGCTTCCACTCCACAATCGCGCCCTCGTAGGGTCCGAGATCTATTCTCCAGCTTGGTCCATCCATGGTTATTGGCTTCGATCCCTCAGGCGAGACCCTGGTCACCGCACGTGCGGGTATAGTGGTGGAGATCTTCACATTCTCCGTTTGATCGCTGTGATTCACTACGACAACGTAGCCGCGACGATCGCCGTTTAGGGTGGAAACCTCAACCGTGGGCCGATCCGCGTGAAAGACGGGCTTCACGCCAGCCCAGTCGCGAAAGCCCGCGTAGATTCGGTGCGTGTACTCAGGCTTGTCGAAAACCGCCGGGACACCAGCAAGGTAGTGCTCGAGTGGGTAGGCGCTCAGCAGAGTCTTGCCTGAGCCCAGCGTGTTGGCCACAAGGGCAGGATGACCATCCTGATCGACCGCGATGATCTTGCCGGTAGTTACCTCCAGAAGAGTGCCCCAGGATTCGGTGGTGGCGGAGGGAACAATGTAGTGGAGAGTATCGCCCGGCTTGAAGTCGCCAAATGGCGCGACGAACTTCAGCGTGATCTCCGAACTTATCGCACGGTCCACCAGGCGCGCACCGAACAGAGAAGCCATCTCCGGGATTGCGCCGTCGGAGGCAACTGATGCGTACAAGAAGCCTCCGTTTTCGACGTACTTTCTCGCTTTCTCATAGAAGTCCGAATGCACGTGCGTCAGGAACGGATCACCGGTACTTGTAATCGGGGAGGGCATGAAGAGCATAGGCCGCTTTGCCCAGTCCGCGTACTCGCGCGGAAAGTCGGCTTTTAACCCGGCCCGGCGGGCGATGATGAAAGTGGTCAGGGCGGAACTCATCAGCCAGCGATTAGCCGCGCTTGCGTCGGGCTGCGGCCGTCCGGGGATAGCATCGGCGTCAGCAAGAGACACGTATGGGACCACTTCCGGTCCGCTTAAGCCAAAGTGAGAAAAATCTCCATGAGGCTTGGCCCATTCATCCGGGATCACGATGCCGATGTCTGCTGGAGAGGGCGAGATGCCGGTGAGATCCAGCCGGCCGACAATCTGGGAAAGCTTCTCGAACTCTTTGGCGAGCGGCTTGTCTTGACGATCCCACGTGGTCATTCCCCAGCCAGTTTCCTGAGGCGTACGAAGGTATGGCGCTTTGTGAAACTGTGCGGGAGAGGCATCGGTGTAGCACCAGAGATCGACACCGATGCTGCCTGTGCCAAGGCCAGAGTAGATCTGCGCGCGATCGTAGGCGGCAACTCGCTCGGGCGAGAATTGCGCAGTGGACGCACCCATCTCATGAATCATGACGGGGCGTCCCACGCCCTGGGAAAGAGCGATCTCAAAGGCTGCTCCGTAGGTTCCGCGAGCCGACAGCAAAGCGTCGGGGAAGAGGTCTGGAGCGTAGAGCGTAAATGGATGGACGCTGAAGAAATCTACGAACTGGGCGATATCGTCGGCCCTAAATGGACCGTGGCTGGTTTCCTGGCCGCTAGTCCCGACGACGATGGGATGGAGCTTATCGTACTGACGAATGCCGTCAACAATCAGCCGCGTCCAGTTGATCGCCATCGCATCACTGGTCTGCCCGTCAACGATCCAGAATGGAGGTTCATCGGTTAGGTCCCAGGCGATGATCGCGCTCTCATTGGCGTAATGACGGCCGAATTCCGCAGCGAGATTGGTTTCGAGGTGCAACATATCCGGATCGGCATGAGGATGCCGCCCGTGGCGCCAAGGCACATCCCAATAGGCCTCACCGACTTCGCCGCCGATGAACAGGCTCGGATGGAGATAGATCTGGTATTTGTGGGCGAGGGAAACCAGGTAATCGAGCTGTTGAAACGCACCTGGATTGTAGTCACCCGGCCGGGGCTCGAACCACGCCCATAGCATGTCGAGCCGCACAATGCTGTAGCCCAATTGGTGCATCTTGGCGAAGTCCGCCTCGATGTCCTTGGGATCCCACTCCATTGGCCATTGCATCGCTGCCTTCGCTGGAACCCAGTGCGCTCCGACTGGGATGAAGCGTTTCCCATCGCGTACGAAATAATGGCCATCCAAATGGACTTCGGGTAAACGCGAATTGGCCGGCTGATCCGCTCGTTCGTGAGTCGGCTTGGGACTCTGTGCTGCAAGCACTTGCGCGGAGATCAGCAAGCAGAAACACAGCGTGCGTACTTCTGTTAGTCCTCTTCGTGGATTGTGCCGCATCAACTCTCCGTCCATGGCGTATCAAATCAAATCACGTGCCACGCAGGGTGCTCCTCAAACATGATGAGATGCTGTCTCGTACAACTTCAGTTCGCTTGGGTCAGTTTATCGCTGCGATGATGTTGCCGATACTCCAGGTAGTCGCGATAGAGAACGACTGTGGGATGCCCGCCCGGTTGAACCTTCGTTTCAGGAGAATTGAAGATTCCGGAGTACTGGTAGCAGAGAATCTTCTCAAAATTCGGGAAGCGTTGCAGATCCTGAATCAAGCCAACGATCGGACGTGGAACGAGGGCGTTGTCATCGAATAGAAATGCTTCCATATCCATCCACAGATGTCCTCCTGCCTTATCGCACATGGCCTGCCAAATCTGCGCCGACTGTTCGCCGGTGATGTCTCCTTCGGGCATGCGATGAAAAGCAAAGGGGCAGACGATATCCAGATGCTCGAGCACGAGCGGCCAGACATCCTGCGACATCAGCATGCCGTGGGCGTTTGGCGCCAGCATGATTGGCTTTTCGGGGGCAAGCTTGCGGCAGAAGGCCTGAAACTCGCGGAAGAACGTGATGACTTCCTGCCGGTAGCGCTCCTTCGCTGCATCGCCTTCGTCGGGGATCAGGCTGCCGTAGGTCTCCTCAGATACATACCAGCCGTAGAAAGAGGGATGATGGCCATAACGCTGCCATAGCTCCTGGGCAACTTTCTTGTGCCAAGCAAGCGAATCGGCGCCGAAATCGAACCAGGCATACATGCCGACGCCAAGAAAAACATTCATTTGCAGCTTGTCCGCTTCCGACAGGATAGCCTCGAGAGCGTCATGGGCGGCAACCTGTGCACGTCCCGGGAAAAGTGCGGATGGATAGTAGGCCAGCCCTTTGTAGCCCGTGCTGGAGATGGAATTCCTGCCGTAGTATTCCTGGTTGCGGAAGCTCTCCTGAATGACGACCGTGTCCATGCCCAGGCTGTGCATGCCGCGGATCTGTTGGCGCCAGTCGGCCTCAGTCAGCTTGCGGATCGTCGAATTCCAAGGACGACCTTCTTCGTCGCTCCAATGTGCGATGCCCACCCAGGCGCCGTCGATGGTGCGGGTCGAGCGAATCTGCGAGCGTAGGACATCCAGTTGGCGTACGACGCGAACTCGCGAACCTGCACTCGTCGCGGTCATGATCAGGCGGTGCTGGCCCGCCCACTGTTCTGTGGAATGGCGATAGTAGATTCCGATGTTGCCATGAGCGGGCACTTTTTTTTTGTTCTCGGTGTGGAGAAGAGCGGCTGGCGTCTCACGGTCCAGGTATAGCGAAATCGCATATTGCCGCTCCGAGTCGCCGTCGTTTTCAACCGCGCCGCGGATATCGAGAATCACCTTGTCGGTTACCGGAGAGGGCGGGATCAGTTCCAGGCGGACCGTCTGATGTTGTGCCGATGCTGAAGCCAAGAAGAGGGCGATGAGGAGAGCGGTGAGCCAGCCACGATTACGTTTCAAAGTTTTTCGACTCCTGCGAGGCAAATTTATTGCGCAGCACGATTCATTAGGGAAACAACTTCGAGACCTGCCAGACAGAAACTAGCGTTGTGCTTCAAACACCAGGGTAGCTGCGCCCTGCACGCCGGCAAGACGTCCGGAAGTGGCCGCCTTTACACAGGGCTTGCGTTTGCGGCCGAAGTGCAACAGGGCAGAAACGCGCTCGCCGACTCTGGCGACGAACTGCGGCTGACCTTCCACCAGTCCGCCGGAAATCAGCACTGCTTCCGGATCAAATAGGTTGAAGATGTTGGCGACACCCTCAGCCAGATATTCGCCGAGAGCCTGATATGCGCCCACGGCGGCGGGAGCACCAGTAGCGGCGAGGTGATTGATTTTCCAAGCGACGGCGGCATCGTCGAGCGTCTGAGCATCGAGCGTCTGACCATGGGCGATCGAGCCACCGCGCTCTTTGTATTCGCGAATCAGAGCAACAGTGGAGACGTATGCCTCCAGGCAGCCGCGTCGTCCGCAGTTGCACTCGCGTCCACCTTCCCGAATGACGTGGTGACCGATGGATCCGGCGAAGCCGTGACGACCGCTTAACAGTTTTCTTCCGCAGACAACTCCTCCACCAACACCGGTCCCGAGCGTGATGGCAACGAAGTCCGACAGGCTGTGTCCGAGACCAAAGTGCAGTTCCGCGAGCACCGCAGCGTGAGCATCGTTCACGACCCAGGTTGGGAGATTGAATCGCTGTTCGGCGAAGCTTCGCAGCTTGAAGCCCGCCCATCCGGGGAGATTATCGGTCGCCGCAAAAACGGAACCGTCCTGAGCATCGATCGCTCCGGCGCTTGCAATGCCGAGTCCGGAGGGCTGAACTCCTTGTTCGTGAGCGTCGGACAATATTTGTCGTATGGCTTCGCACAAACCCGCAGCGATCACTTCTCGTCCGCCGCTTGCTTGGGTAGGGACCTGGGTTATGAGAGTCACTTCTCCGGCAGGATCGACCAGGCCGGCCTTGATGGATGTTCCTCCGATGTCCACGCCGATCGCAGGGATGGCGATTGCTCTCTTGTTCATGGCGCGAATGAAGGTGGCGGCAATCGTCGCTGGACGAGTAATCGCGGAGCCGACAATCACGCACCAGGCTCCGACTGACAGGGCCCGACTGGCTTCCTCAGGGGAAGAGATGTGACCTTCGGCAACTACCGGCACGTGGATCTGAGTCACCATGTCGGCCAACAAAGGCCAGTTGAAACCATGATTGTTGCTGGTTCGCTCGGTGTAGCCATTCAGCGTGGTTCCGACCATGTCGGCCCCGGCGGCGGCGGCGGTCAGCGATTCCTCCAGCGTGGCAATGTCAGCCATCACAGGAAGTTTCAGTTCGCGATGGATTCGTTCAATAAGACTTCGCCAGGGCTCGCCGTCAGGCCAGGTGCGTTCGGTGCAGTCCAAGGCGATGATGGAGGCACCCGCCGCGGCGAGCGCGGCGGCGGAGGCGAAATCCGGCGTGATGTGAGTCGCGCCGTTGGTATGCCGCTTCTGGATTCCGATGATCGGGAGAGTGGTATCTTTCCGGATAGCGCCTACGTGTTCGGGACTGTTGACGCGCAGACCTGATGCTCCTGCTGCAATTACCGACCGGGCAATACGCCGGATGGTATCTGTGTCCTCCAGGGGATCGCCTGGCGCGGCCTGGCATGAAACCACCAATCCATCTTTTAGTCTCTCGAGGACCTGCGACATGAGTTTGAGTCTATCGGGAACCCTGGCGGCGGAAACCTCAACTTGCTGGATCATTGTCTTATTGTATATACTGCAATACTTGTGTCAACAAAATAATGTGGAGAGTCGTTAGTTTTACCCGGCGTTTTCAGGGAACGAATCGTTTCTGTTGGTATCTCTCGTTGGAAACTGGACGAAAACATGAAAGATGCGCTGCTGGTTGGTTCGCTGCTGGCGATTTTGTCCGGAGTGATGAACGGAAGCTTCACGCTGCCCATGCGATTCCTGGGACGCTGGGAATGGGAGAACGTGTGGAGTCTGTTCATCATCGGCGCATGCCTGCTCATGCCGGCGGTGATCCTCGGCGCCACCGCACCCCAAAGTTGGACAGTGATTGCGCATGCACCTAAGCATGCGGTCTGGATCGCCACGGCAGCGGGGTTCGCCTGGGGATTCGGAGCTATCATGTTTGGGCAAAGTGTGAGCGCGATCGGCATCTCTCTGGCCAACACTCTCGTTCTGGCGATCAGCTCTGCCCTGGGCTCGTTTTTTCCCATGCTTTTGTTGGCCCCGCAGAAGTTGTTTACGCCGACTGGAAAAATGATACTCGCCGGTGTGGGCATCGAAATAGTGGGGATAATACTCTGTGGATTGTCAGGCCGCCGCCGAGAGCAGAGCATCGGCGTCGGCGGAGAGCGCGGTGATCTAGTAGGGCGACCCCGGCCGCTGAGCGTGGCGCTGTTGTTGGCAATTGGCGCAGGTGTGCTTTCGGCGGTTTTCAATATTGGGTTTGCTTTGGCGAAACCCATCGCCGATTATGGGCGAAGCGCCGGGCTGAGTGAGTTTGCCAGCACCAATCTGATCTGGTGGCTGATGCTCGCAGCCGGGTCGATCGCCAACCTTGTTTTTTGCGGCTTTTTGCTGGTGCGAAATCGCAGCCTGGCAAAGTTCACTCAAGGAGGGCCGGCGCGGTTGTTTGGGCTGGCTGGATTGATGGCAGTGCTATGGGGCGGAAGCATCTTTGTCTATGGGGCTGCCGCGCCAAGGCTCGGCCCGCTCGGTACTTCCATCGGCTGGCCGCTGAGCCTGGCTACAGGACTTCTCCTGGCGAACGCGATTGGCATTGGCCTGGGCGAGTGGAGACGGACTCCGGAGAGCGCGAAACGTCTGATGTATTCGGGTATCCTATTCTTACTGGTCGCAATTGTTGTGTTGAGCGGGGCAAGTTACTGAGCGGCGGAAGAATCTGAGGTTGCCACTCCATGGCAAGAAAAGCACAGATTGAAGAACAAAGGGCGGTTCCTATCGTGCCCGCCGTGAAGGTGAACTCCAACGGGCGCAAGTGGGAATTCGCCCCGCTGGACAAGGGCAGCTTCACGCCGATGTATTTTCAGATCCAGACACAATTGCTGAAGATGATCCAGAGCGGACGACTGCGCCCGGGCGATGCCATGCCCAGCGAAGATGAACTCAGTCGCGAGTGCGGGGTCAGCCGCATGACTGCGCGGCACGCTTTGCAGTCACTTAAAAGCCAGGGCTTCGCATCGCGTCATAAAGGACAAGGCACCTTCGTCAGCCAACCCAGGGTGGAAAAAGACATCATGCACCTGAGCGGGTTCACGGCGGAGATGCGGGCCCTGGGGTTGCATCCTTCGTCGCAGGTTTTGAGTGCGGAGATGACTCCCGCTTCGGCGGAAGTTGCCTCGCACTTGCGGATTGAAGTGGAGGCGCCGGTGTTTCAGCTGCGCCGCTTAAGGAGCGCCGACGGCCTCCCGGTCGCGGTCGAGGAGGTATGGATTTCGCGGGAGCAATTCCCCGGGCTGGACAAGATCGATTTCTCCTCTGTCTCGCTGTACCGCACGCTGCGCGAGCAATATAACATCCGCGTGAGCCGAGCCGACGAGGTATTGGAAGCGCGTTCGGCCACCGGCCGCGAGGCGGAACTGTTGGGAATTCCGCGGCGGTCAAGTGTGCTGGTCATCTCTCGCACATTGTGGAGCACAGATGGAAAGCCGGTGGAAGCTGCCCATTCCGTCTATCGTGGGGATCGCTATCGCGCGGTGCTGTCAATCCCTGCAACCGCCGTAGAGTAAAGCGCCGCCAGGGGCGGCGGTTCGTCTCATCGCGCCCTTCACCTCGTCAAAAACTGGATGGATGGCCTCGAAAACGCCTGGCCGGCGATTTCGGGATAGCGCCCCAAAGAGGTGCCTAAAAAAAAGCATAATTTATACTTGACAGAATGTATAGACAAGAATACATTTCTCCAGTCGATGTCCGCTGCCGGCTTTGTGGCTATCAGCCCTCAGCCAAGAACGGACGAAAGATCCCGAGATTACCTGTGCATAGCACGCATCAAAGTGAGGCTTCCATGACGATCGTAGGCAAATTGACTGCTTGGGCAAAGTATGCCGTCCTCCCTCTTTTCTTCACCGGGCTCCTCTGGGCCCAGGTTGACAAGGCAACCATCACCGGTACCGTCACAGATCCATCCGGAGCCGTCATTGTCGGTGTGAACGTGACCGTGACCAACGGGGGGACTGGAGCACGCTTCGTGGGCGAGTCCAACGAGGCCGGGATCTACCGCGTCTCGGCACTGCCGGTGGGAGCGTATTCGATCGAGTACCAAAAGGACAGCTTCAAGAAAGTGCTTCGTTCCGGTTTGACACTCGCCACCGCACAGGTGGCTGAGCTGAACGTCAAGATGGTGCCCGGAGCAGTCTCGGAACTGGTGCAAGTTACCACGGCACCCGTGATGCTGGAAACGGAGACCACTGACGTTGGCACGGTCATGACTGCCAACTCGATGAAGGACCTGCCGCTGGATATCAACGCCTCGGGTGTAGGGCGGGACATAACGAGCTTCATCTATTCGAACGTTGCGACCACGGAGGGCGGCAATTACAGCGGACACATCGCCGGATCGCAGAACGTCACCAAGAACGTGATGGTGGACGGTGTGGATTCCACTGCGGGATTGCAAGGGTTCATCCAGGACGTCGGCATGGAAGCAGTGCAGGAGATGAACGTGCAGGTCAGCGGGATGACCGCGGAAGGGGCTTCGACCGGCGGCGGCACGATCATGCTGGAAATGAAGTCCGGAACGAACCGGCTCCACGGCAGCGCCTACGGCTTCCTGCAGAACGAGGCGTTGAACGCGAATTCCTGGGATAACAATTACCTCCACATCCCGCGGCAGCGGAATCGTTTTGAAGACTACGGTGCCAGTCTCGGCGGACCGATCAGGAAAGACCACACGTTCTTCTTTGGGTCGTACGAGCGTTTCCACAATGGGCAGCTCACATTCGCGCCCAACGGATCCACGGTTCCCACTCCGGCTTTCCTGCACGGCGATTTCAGCGCCCTGCTTGGCGGGCCGCTGAGCGTCAACGGCGCCCCAGCCACGGACGCCTGTGGACGTCCAATCAACATCGGTGAGATCTACAATCCCCTGAATCCGGTAGTGAGTGGCGGCAACACCTGTTATCAGCCGTTTCCCGGGAACATCATTCCCCAGAATCAGCTCAGTCCGATTGCTGTGAACATCGCGCAAAACCTGTACGCCAAAGGCTACTCACCAACCGGATCGGGATTGGTGAACAATTTCCCCACCCTGTCCGGCGGCTATTCAGACACCACCAGCACTCACTTGGATCTGAAGCTGGATCACAACCTAAATATGAAGCAGCGGATTTCCGGCGGCTTCAACTGGTGGAATTTCTACTCTCTGTCGCCCGGACAGCTCTGGCAGACTGGGAGTTCAACCGGTGGCCCACTGAGCACCGGCGATAATCAGCCGCAGCGGGACTGGTCGGTGCGTCTGCAGCACTTTTACACCATTCGACCGACGCTGCTGAATACAGCATCGGTAGCTTACAACCAACACATGGCGGGGGACAGACCGCCCGCGCCATACAATGCGGGCACCGTGGGAATTCCCGGGACGAACGGAAGCAACTTCCCCACCATAAATTTTGTGGACGGCGGCGCTGGAGGAGGATTCGGCGAGGCGACCATTGGGCCGCCGTATAGCGACCGCTACACTCCATACAACGTCGTCTTCAGCGACACCGTGTCGTGGGTGCGCGGGCGGCACAGCCTCAAGTTCGGCGGTGACGTGCAGGCGCGCGGCATGAACGCTCTGTACCAGGGAGGGGTTCGGGCCTACAACTTCACCAGTCAGACCTTGGCACCGAATGACAATCAGGTCTGGCCCTACGTGGGCTTTGCTTTCGCCAACTTCATGCTCGGCCAGGTACACGATGGAGCGCAAAGCGTCACCTCTGCCCTGTATGGGCGCCGGAAACGCATGTCGCTGTTTGCCTCCGATGATTTCAAGGTCAACAGCCGCCTGACGCTCAATCTCGGCCTGCGCTGGGATGCCAACGGCCGATTCCATGAAAAGAACGGCCATTGGTCCAACTTCGATATTGGCGTGAATCGCGGAATTTGGGGCGCATACAACGGTGGCTGGGAGTGGGCGGGGAATGGTAGCTCCTCATTCGAGCGGAACCAGAACCTCCATCAGTTTGGACCGCAGGTCGGCGTATCCTACCGGGCGCTGAACAACCTGGTGCTGCGCGGCCACTACGGAATCACTTACGCGCCATTGGCGATGAACCAGTGGAACGGCGTTCCGGCCTTCTATCCGCCGGGGTTCACCGCGGGCGCCTATGGGTTCGCGGGATCCAACACTATGGTTAATAACCTTCCTGTCGCTCCTTCGTTCAACTGGGACGCCGCATCCGGCGCGTACCCTGGACAGGCTGTCTATCCGGCTCGCGTTCCCACTCAATCCAATCTCAGTGGCGGTGTAGCCTACGTCTGGCCCGATGCACTGACCATGGGCATGGTGCAGAACTGGAATGTAGGCGGCGAATATCAGGTGGGCAGGGCCACGGTGTTTTCGCTGAACTACCTGGGAAACCACGGCAGCCACCTGCACGATGGGAGCATTTGGCCAAATAACTTTCCCAGTCAGAGCACCTATCTAAAGCTGTATAACTCCGGCCATGTGCAGGACCTGGTCACCGATCCCGCCAGCGCTGCGGCGGCTGGGGTTCCGTATCCCTTTGCGGGTTTTTCGGGCACCGCCTACCAGGCGCTCGCGCCATACCCGCAGATAACCTCGCAGGCGCCCCAAAGCGGTCTGTTTCTAGTGAACGCTGATCTTTCGGTGAGCAACTATGAAGCAATGGTTGCTGAAGTCAAAACCAACAGCGTCCATGGCGTCACCATGGATCTCAACTACACTTTCTCTCGCGCCACTGGCAGCGCCAGCCCGAACGGGGCCTTCGCCGACTCGCAGTCGGGCACGATCCATACGCAGGACCCGTATCTGCTGCCTCACCTCACCAATCAGTTGACGCCGTGGGACTACACCCATCAGGCGAAGGGCTATGTGCTCTACGATCTGCCGTTCGGATTGGGGCGGCGGTGGAGGACAAACCGGGACTGGATGGACAACTACCTGCTGGGCGGCTGGAAGATCGGCATGCAGTTGAGCTATCGCACCGGCGCGCCGCTCAACACCATCATGGCTCCGGTGCAATATCCGGGCTGGTCCGGAGTGTTCGCACAAAGAAATGCGAACGTGAGTTTGTCCAGCGGCACGTTCAAGGGGTACAACCCAGGTTGGGTCCAAGGCGGCGGCGTCGGAGCTGACCCGGGCAGCCTCTCCTTCAATGCGAGCGCATTTTCCCAACCCGCTCCCGGAACTTTCTCGACGGAGAAGTACTCCTACATTGGCTATCTGAGGGACTTCGGCTTCTCGGATGAGGACCTGAACATCGCCAAGCACTTCCGGTTCGGCTCGAACGAGCGCTATCAGCTCAGCTTGCGGGCCCAATTCTTCGATATCTTCAACCGCCACCACTGGGGCACTCCCGTTCTAGACATGACCAGCGCCTTCTTCGGGCATGTCACCAGCGTCTCTGGATATCGCTATGGACAGTTGGGCGCTCGCTTCGAATGGTGATGACTGCCGGGGAGAGCAGACGATACTCCGGCAGCAGTGAGGTGAAGAAGCAGAGAGGACCGTGTTGGCGTGTTTGATGACGAGAAGGACCAGTGAACTGCTGACAATAGTGCTGTTCACACTCTGCTGCTTCGTACCTGTGCAAGCGAAAACGCAGTCCAGGCAAATGCACCCGGACCGCGCTGCCGAATGGCCGCAGGCGTTGCGCATGGCGGATTTCATTCTTTCGCTGCAAAACGCCGCTGGTGCGATTCCCGATCGGCCCGGTGCGACGACGGTGAACGAAGACTCGAACATGGAGTACGCGCTCATCGCTCTCGGCGCCGCCTACGCCGCGACTAAAGATTCGCGCTACAAGGATGGCCTGGAGCGCGGGATTCGCTGGCTGGCCGAGCGCGAAGAGATGACCGATCCGCTTTGGAAGGGAAGCTGGCGTTATGTGTACTCGGCGACCCCGCCGTATGCACCAATTCCCACCTCGCCCGGCGCGGGCATTACAGACGTTCGCGGGGTAGACGCTACCTCGACTTTGTTCGTCTATCTTCTGTACCTGGATCAGAAGATTACCGGCAGCCATACGCTCGTACGCACATACGCTGCGAATGCCCAAGCCGCACTGGATTTCGTGATCAAGCACAACCTTGACAAAGATGGCTTCAGCTGGAGTTCCTGGCAGCAGCATGCCTCCGATGGGCAATGGCATCTGTATGCATTCAAGTACAGCGCTGATCAGGGCGACGTATACCTCGGCATGCAGGCGGGAAGCCTGTTGTATCACTCGAGCGAGTACCAGCGCGTCGCCCGCTTTCTCAAAGAAAATACCCCGCTGCGATTTTTCTCGAAGACCACGGGACGGTACGGACTGGGTCTCAACCAGAAAGGCGTGCTCGATCCCACGCCATACGTCTTCGCTCAAGGCTACTTGCCTTGGATGTGGGGCAACACGCTGCAGAACCGTCAGGCACTGGCTTGGTTGCGCTCCAGAGTGCGCAGCGATGGCAGCCCCATCGAACCAGATGGCAAACCTGCTTTCAGCCTTAGCGCCGCGGTGTTAGGTATGGCCGCGGCTGCGCTAAAGCAACCGGAACCATTGAAATCTTTTCAGTGGCTGAGAGCAAAGCCATATGACCCTGCGAGCGGAGGCGTCCACGAAACCGCAGATCCAAAATCAGGCGAATACGACAACGTTGCGGGATTCTGCGCGATAGGTTTGCTCGGCTTCATGCCCTTGAATTGAATCCCAACATTCACACGATGTGGATTGGAGTATTGCGTCTTGTAATTCAAGGTCAGCGGGTTTGAAAACGACCAAAGGAGATCCTCCAATGGTGGGCAGCAAGAAATATTCCATTGCAGTGTTTGGTCTATACCTGGCGCTATTGCCACCACCACCTTGCGGACAGCCACACTACCAGAGAAACATTGTCGCTACGGCAAACTGGACAACGTCCGGCGCGTCGTCGCTGCCCGACGGCGCCATTTTGTACGCGTCCACGCGAATCATGCCCTACTATTCAAACTTGGCGGCTATCGGCCTGGCGAAAACAGCAAATCCCGTTTACTACCCCAGAGTAAAAGATTGGATGCAATGGTATATCGGCCACCTGAATTATTCGGATAAGTGGGGCCTGTCTTGCACGATCTACGACTACAACGTCTCGGGATCAGCCGAGACCGCTACGAACGACGCCGATTCCACGGATTCCTATGCCGCCACCTTCGCCTCGCTGGCTTGGGCGTATTGGCAGACGGGTGATCCCGCCGCGCAGAACTACATCAGAAGTTTGAGGTATGAGCTCGACTGCATCGGAAGGGTGATGGTGATGCTGCGATCTGCTCATCAATAACATTCCGTTGTCGCAACAGTTCGGCTATTCGTTCAATTGCATTCATGTTCATCGTCATCATCACCCGCACTCCGCCCTTAGCTCCTTGACGACTCTTTCCAACTCGTCCAGAAGCGCCTTCGGCGCGGTCGTCTGCTTGAAGGTCTGGACTAACGCGCCGTAGTACCACAACTGCTCCGCCTTCGGCACGCTGAACCTTGACCACAATTCCTCCCCGATCTGGCGGTAATCCGCGAGAACCGCTCTTGCGTTGTGGAGTTTGTCGGCAGCGCCCACGATCAACGCGTCTCCGTTCGCGTCGCGGAGGTGCGCTAGATATTTCTCCTTTCGGTCTCGCCACGGCAACTTCTTTGTTGGATCGCTCACTGTGCTATCCGAGCAGGATTCCACGGCGGCGGCTACACGCTGTCCGAAAAGATGGCAGATTGTTTCGAGAGTCGCCAGCCCGCCCTGATCTTCAACCACATCATGCAGCAGGGCTGCGATTGCCTGATCCTCGTCGCCACCAGCGTCAAGCACCAGAGCGCACACGCCCATCAGGTGGGCAATGTAGGGGATGGGGACACCTTTTCGATGTTGCTGGTGATGCAGACCGGAGGCGAACTGCAAGGCAAGATCAAATCGCCACGTCAAAAAGGGGACGTATGGTTGCATGCCGTGATTTTAGCTTCCGCTGGGCAGCCGAATGCGCCCCCAATTCAAAGTTGCCCGAACGCCGCAAGCCGCCACATAATCGGATACCAGACCTCCTTGACGAGCAACAACTGAGATGGGAATGGCCTCACAATCGGAATCGACGCTGATCCTCTCAATTAGAAATAGGCTTAAGGCAATATCCTATAGCGGCTC
This sequence comes from Acidobacteriota bacterium, assembly GCA_003225005.1. Lineage (GTDB taxonomy): Bacteria > Acidobacteriota > Terriglobia > Terriglobales > Acidobacteriaceae > Sulfotelmatobacter. The sequence continues at coordinate 15,922 of QIAN01000085.1, forward strand.
TGGTCAGCGTCCAGACGGCGGGCAGAATTATGGCTTTAGGCCGCTGAAGGGCAAGCCGGAAGAATGCGCCCTGATCGCTGAAGTTCAGGACAACATCGCTCTCAAAAATGCGCTCGTCAGCCTGAATCACAGCGACTCAATATTCTTCACGGTTGCATGCGAAAAATCCTGTAACCAACATAGCTCCGGCTGCGGTTACTGGATGAAGGGGTATGTGGAAGTAGCATTCAGCTACAAAGTAATGGTTCAAAATGCGCAGTGTTATTTCCAATTGTTTTACGACTTCAACCTGAACTGGTTTTGGAAGCAAAAACAAGAAGCCATTGTGCAATGCCATTTCGAGTTAGAACCAACCAACTTTTGGCGACACCAAGTTGTAGGCTTTGCCATGACTGTCTGGATTCAAACAGAGGTCATGCCCTCTGAAGACGCTGCCCGGAATGCATGGTCGTGGGCACTCAATACGTTTGTAGATTTCATGAAGATGCAAACCCTGCCTTCCGGTCACAAATTTACTCCGATGTACTGAACCGATGGAACCGCCACAAGGGGCAAGGGGACTCTGGAGACCGCTGTGTCCTCGGCCCATGCAAATGACACTGTCGCCGAGTCTCCCGATTCAGCCATTTCTCGACCCGGACCGGACACCATTCCTCCAGTGCTCGCAGGAGTTCCGCAGGCGCAAACTCCCGCGCCAGCACCAAGGCTCGGTTCTCTGTGCCTCAGCAGGCTCGCCTGTCTGGTCTCAAACCCGACAGGAGACCCGAGTACCGCCTCTGCGGGCGGTCATTGTGAACCGCTATGCCCAAGGCTTTCTTCTGCCCGATCACCACCACCAGCTTCTTGCCCCGCGTGATCCCCGTGTATATGAGGTTGCGCTGGAGCAGCATGTAGTGCTGCGTGGCGAGCGGGATCACCACTGCTGGGAACTCCGATCCCTGCGATTTGTGGATTGTGACCGCGTAAGCCGGGGCAACTTCGTCCAGTTCCCCGAAATCGTATTTCACCATGCGGTCATCGAAGCGGACCACAACATGATGCTCCACAGGGTCTATTCGCTCGACGGTTCCGATGTCCCCGTTGAACACCTCCTTGTCGTAGTCGTTCTCCGTCTGGATAACTTTGTCACGTATCTGGAACCGCCACCCGAACCGCTCCACAGACGGTTGACCGGGTTGTTGTGGGTTCAACGCCCGCTGAAGTGAGGCGTTCAGTTCCCTCACGCCCAGTGATCCACGGTTCATGGGACAAAGAACCTGAACATCACGGATCGGGTCTAAATGAAATCGCTCCGGAATTCTCTCCTGCACCAGCTTGACCATTGTCGCGACGATCTTCTCCGGGTCATCCCGCTCGACGAAATGGAAATCCTTGCTCGGGTCAGCTTCCCTCATGTCCGGCATCTGACCTCGACGAATGCGGTGCGCAGTGGTGACGATCCGGCTGCCTGCCGCCTGCCTGAACACCTCGGTGAGGCGCACAACTGGCACCACACCGCTCTCGATGAAGTCATGGAGCACCGTGCCGGGCCCAACCGAGGGAAGTTGGTCCACGTCGCCGACCAGAATCAACCCGGCGTCGTTGCTAAGAGCCCGCACCAGCGAGTGCATCAGCAGCACATCAACCATCGACGTTTCGTCCACAACCAGAAGATCGCATGCCAGCGGGTTCGATTCGTCCCTAGTGAACCGCCCCGTTGCGGGATTGATTTCCAGCAAGCGGTGGATGGTCTTCGCCTCCATGCCCGTGGTCTCGGTGAGCCGCTTAGCCGCCCGCCCAGTGGGGGCGCACAGCAGGCACTTGACGCCCTTGGCCCTCAGGATCAGCAGGATCGAGTTCACGAGTGTGGTTTTTCCGACGCCGGGGCCCCCCGTGATGACGATCACTCGGTTGGCTAGAACCGTTTTCAGCGCCTCGCGTTGGCTGGGGGCGAGCGTCTTGCCCGTCCGCCCTTCGCACCATGCGACCGCCTTTTCGAAATCGATTTGCGGGTAGGCAGTCGTCCCTCCTGCCAGCCGCTTGATCCTCAGCGCGATGCCTTCTTCCGCTCTCCGGAGATGCGGCAGGAATATCAGAGGCTCGCCGTCGATCTCCTCCAGCAACAGGGAGCCGCTGGTGAGCATCTGCGACAACGCCTGTTCGACTGGGGCTTCCCCCACCTCCAGCAGCTTCACCGCCATGACCTTCAGTTTTTCGAGGGGCAAGGCGCAATGTCCGTCCGAAGTCGCCTCCAGTAAAACGTGGTCGATGCCCGCCTTTGCTCGATTCGACGAGTCCCGAGGAATCCCGACCTTTTGGGCGATCTGGTCGGCGGTGGCGAAGCCGATCCCGTAGATGTCTTTTGCCAGCATGTAGGGATTGCTCTGCACTTGCTCGATTGCCTGCTCGCCGTAAGTCTTGAAGATTCGTACCGCTCGACTGGTGCTGACGCCATGGCTGTGCAGAAACAACATGATTTCCCGAACTTGCTTTGCTTCCTGCCATGCATGAGCGATCCGCTCCCGGCGCTTGGGGCCGATGCCATCGACAGTTTGCAGTTCGGCGGCGCGGTTCTCGATCACGGCAAGGACTTCGGCTCCGAATCGCCCGACCAGCTTCTTCGCGAGAATTGGCCCAATGCCCTTGACCAATCCGCTGCCGAGATACCGCTCGATTCCTTCGGCGGTGGTGGGCGGCACCGTCTTCATGGTGGTCGCCTTGAATTGGAGCCCGTGCTCACGGTCCCTGACCCAACACCCCGCCGCAACCAGCCATTCCCCCGCTGTCACCGAGGGCAACGATCCAATCACTGTCGTCTCCTCCCGGTGCCCCTTTGTTTTTATGCGAAGGACGCAGAAACCGCTGTCCTCATTGTGAAAGGTGACGCGCTCGATGACACCGGAGATTTCCTCGGTGACAGCCCTGCGCTCTGGGATCGCGGCGATCATGCGTGGGGATTCATTTTCCCACGGATGGCTGGGGGTAACTCATTACGAGCTAGAGTTCCGGTGTTTGGCCCGCATGGGTAGAATCGTGGAGGTGTATGGCCAAACGTAAGTCGAAATCGCAACCCACGTGGACAGATGTCAAAGCAAAACTCGCAGATTTTGATCGGCCGGCACTGCTGGGATTGATTCAGAGTCTCTACGCCGCGCACAAGGATGATCAGACGTTTCTTCATGCCCGCTTTGGCTTAGCTGAGGACGTGCTGGAGCCGTACAAGAAACCATTGATCGGTGGCTTTGGCCTGATGTGTTCCGGAGGCAGGACACCTCTGTTTCCAAGCTAAGCGGGCCATTTCTGATTACAAGAAGGCAGTTGGCGATCCCGAGGGGCTGGCAGAGTTGATGGTTTTCTACTGCGAGCGTGCCGCTGGGTTTTCCAGCGACATTGCCAGTGACGATGAGGGATACTTCGATGCACTGGTGCGCATGTTCGAGCAAGCCCTTAAGTCGGCAAACGGACTATCCCCGGAGCGCCGCGACGAGTTTATGACCCGGTTAGATCGTGTGCGGGCTATCAGCCATAAGGTGGGCTATGGCGTTGGAGATGACATGGATTTTCTCCTTTCGAAGTTTAGGCTGAAGAGCTTGTAAGTCGATTTGCGAAGGCTTGGCTGCCGGGACGGGTTCGGGTCTGCTTGGGCGTTTCAGAGGCGCTGGAAGCCTTTGGGGCCAACCTGCGGAGGCAAGTATCCAGCCGATGCAAGCCCGCATGCAACACCTACCTATTAACGGCTATGCGAAAGCTCACAACAAAATCCGCCCGCTGTTTTCACCCCGATTTCCTGTCCATTCCTTTTTGTAAGTAATCGATGAACGTTCCGGTGTGCTTTCCTATCTCTTCCTTTATAGGTATCGGCGATTGCCTTGAGCCGTTCACCGTCAAGCCCTCCGCAATCAATGCCATAGTCAATTGCCTCTTTCAGTTCCCGCATAGTGGCTGACGGGCCGACGTTTCCCTGACGCGCGTCCTGCAACAATAGCTCGAACTGGCTATAAACGCTCCGGATTCCCGCATGGCAAGGGATTGAGTAAAACGCCTCTCGATGCTGGCCATAGTAGTAGTCGAAAACTTCGAACCTCATTCTCCGTATTGGTAATTTATTGTGGCTATCCGGGAACGAAGAGAATAGGTCGAACATGTAATGTAGTTCGCCGATTTCTTGGTAAATAGCTTTCTCTGCTCTCCGCGCGGTCCGTCTTCTGATTATGTCTTGCTTTACTGGCTCAAACACTAAGGCACTGAGCAAGCCAATCGCAAGACCGGAGAGAGTGCTCAGGAGAATCTTGATCCACTCTGCCATGCCCGGATTGTAGGGATGTAAGCACTGATCAGGCAAGCAATAGCGGTGTTGGCTAGCTCCGATCAGAAGGCGTTCACATGAACATCTCGGGGCTGGCCAAGAAGACAAAGCCACGTAATGTTTCTGCCTTCCGCAGCCCTCCAGCGATATGCCCTGCTGCCAAGTCAACAAAAAAACGAACGAAAGCGATCCCCTTTAGCGACCTCACGCAACGGATGCGTAAAACAACCAAGGTGATCACGGTCTGGTGCCCCGCCATGGACGAAGGCCGAAAGCGCGTGCTGCTGATCGCAGCAAACATTCTCGCAGTACGGAAGTTGGCGAACTGGGACGGACGCCCCTCCCCAGCACTGGAGTCCGCCATCGCTGATGGAATTACGATTGCCGAGCGGATCATGGCGAGGAACGATAGCAGGTGGCCGACACGGAGCACGGGATAGAATTGATGGTCTTTGGTCGGATGGTAGGCTCGAAACACTCCGTCTGCATCGACGGCCAAGCCAGCTACATAAAAAATGGGCTGCGGCTCGATGAGGCGCATGACCAAGCGACAATTCCGTGCTGCCGGGAGAGCTTGACCCTTTGGCAAGCAGCCCGTGAAACCGGGTGCTTGGACGTTCGCGAATTGCCCGGCAGCACGACGGCAAAGAGTGCGACTGCGATTGCGACTTCATTTCGGCCGAGGGCGAGGCACGTCAGGAGACCCGATATCGGAATAACTTCCGGCACTCCAGTCTCAAGAAATGGTGGAAGACCGGAATGTGAAGTTCGCCCTTTTCAAGGACGAATTTGCATGAGATGAGACAGGCACGCCATTTGAATTCCTCGGTGCCGTGCTTCTTGCCGTAGGCGGTGATGTCTTCTTGGGAAACGCCAAATACCACCGCCCCTATTTTTGACCAGACGCAGGCACCCGCGCACATGGCACAAGGTTCGTGCGTGGAATACAACACAAAATCCGGCAGATACCGACCATAGCCGGAGGAAACATATTTCAAGGTTTCAAGCTCCACATGCTTGATGGATGAACCCGAGGTCTTTACCCGGTTGCCAGCAGACGCGATAACTACTTCCCGTTTCCCAATAACACGAGTGATGACCGCACCGATAGGGTAGTCGCCTCGATCACGGGCGCGTTTTGCTTCCGCGATTGCAAGCTGCATAAACTTTTTCTTCGGTTTGTAGGTGGGAGGAATCATTTTTTCTTCCCGAGTCCGAAGTTCTATGCCGCCTTCTTCTTCGCCGCCCTGAACTTCGCCCAGCGTGCACGTGCGGCAGCCGCGATTCTCTTTTTGCCTGCTGCTGAAATTTTTTGCGTGCGCCGGGGTTTCGGCGCTTGACCTTTCGCCTTTGCCCAGCGTGCTTTCTGTGCACGGCTGATCCGTTTGCGAGCAGACGGCGACAGAGTTCGCCTCGGTTTGGTGTAATTACTCCCTCCGTTCAACTTGCCCAACACGGTGAGAGCGGCATCCAGATGCCGGAGTTGATTTACCAAATTCGTTCTTTCTACTCTCAACTCCGACACTATGGATGCCAGTCCCTTTAGGTTTGCCATGAATCCCCCTCGACTAGGGATTGTAATTGATCGCTCTCGGATGCTGCGTTCATCTGCGGCGGTAAACCGCTTAACCGTTTCGGCTCATTTCAACGTCGTTTCGTTGGGGAGGCCATCAGCCGTGAAGCGTATCTCTGCCCGACAAGACGAAGGCATGAACGGTTCGTGGGTCCACGGCTAGCCGCCTAGCAATAGTCAAACTGGCGTTTACATGGTGCGAGAAGGGCAAGCCGTTTGACCATCCTGATGTATTCGCTGCCGCATCTGTCAGAAGATCGCTCTACGACTGAATTAGAATTACAGCATGGCGACCGACATCTCCGAGATTGAAGACGGCTTCGCCCTTCGGCACGGCGTCCGAAAGAAAAAGAAGAAGGCTAAGTTCAAGGACGAATGCACGATCCCGCCTGCCATTCCGAAGCATGCCCTCAGCACGCTTGTGATGTTCAGCCCACGCAGCAAGAAGGCTATCGCTGACTACGTGGAAGTGCAGGCGCGTGAAAAGGTGCTCCACACTGAGAAGATCAAGACCGAGCACGTGTTGGGGCATGATTACGAATGTTGGGACGTTCACACCAACAAGGATCGCTACTGGGTTGTCACCGACCCGACAAACCTCTACTCGCATGACCTATTCCCAAGCCTTGATTACACGCTGTCGTTCCACATCGGTGTGACTACGCGAATGATGCACTCTTCCCGTGGAGCGCCAAACAAGGCGCATAAGTCGCGCTTCATGGTTATGTGGCGCAAATGGGAACAGGCAGCCGATGCGCTCGATACGGCGGAAGAGGCGGAAGACTTCCAAGCTGTCGGCATGAGATGTCGCGAGACGCTGACCCAGATGGCCCGTGCATTGGCAAAGCCGAACATGGTACCGCACGGCGAAGCAGCACCCAAGCGCAGTGACGTAGTGAACTGGTCGTCGCTCATCGCGAACACGGTAGCAAGCGGACAGCACAACGACGCGATCCGTGGGCACTTGAAGGCGATGGCGAAGTCAACGTGGGAGTTGGCGAATTGGCTCACGCACACAAGCGGCGCGAAGCGTATCGATGCGATCTTCGTGATCGACGCCACGCACACTGTCTTGGACACCTTCGGTACGGCGATGATCCGCCACGAGAGCGGCAGTCCCGAACAATGCCCGGAGTGTGGATCGTACTCGGTGGAAGTGGAGTTCGACCCGGACTTGATGCCCGATCCGTATTTCAGCTTGTGCGGACACTGCGGCTGGGAGAGACAAGAGAAAGGGATGAACTAACAGTTGATGCCCTGCGTTTACCAGTCTAGATAAAGTTCAGAAGGCGATTGCTGCTGCCCGCGCTTTGACGAACCAGTTTCTCCACGATTACCTTTTGGTCGTCAATTCGATGCCACTCAATGGCGATTTCTTCGAGTGTTCGACCGTGAGCCAAAACATTTTTAGCGGCGTCTTCTATCGTGTAGAAACCGCCAGCGTCTTTTGGTGGTCGGACAAACAGATGGATGTTGTCCTGCATGGAAGGTCCCAGCTTGTAGTATGAAACATTGGCGAGTGGTGAGGTATCGTTCGGCGGAACAATCGGTTTAACTCTGAGTGAGTCAGACCATTCTTTGTTGAGAGCAAGCAGTTCTTGCATCAGATCGTTCGAAGAAAATCCGATCTCAATGCCAGCTTCGACGAGAGAAGCGTGCCCGTACACCGACTCATGTTTGTCCGCCATACCGTACACAACTCGTGCAACCTTGCTGTCGATCAGGCGTCTTGTACAAGGCATCTTCGGAGGTTTGCGAGTGGAACAAGGCTCTAGCGTTGTATAAACAGTCGCGCCTTGCACATCGGCTTCGTTCAACTTCTTCAGGGCACAAAACTCGCCGTGATCCCCTTTGCCTGATTCGCCGCGATAACCTGTGGCTAAAATCTTGCCGTCTTTAACGATGACCACACCGACATGCGGATGCAGGCGGTCGTCTTCTGCAACGCTCTTTTTGGCTTCAGCGATTGCGGCTTCGCAGATGTCCACTCGCGATAGCGATCTTTAACATAGAGGCTTGCAGCGTGTTCGCGATAGCCGTAGCCCCTAGGTTGTCGTCAATAGTGTGACCACCACGGAAAAAATTCGAAAAGTCAGCGTAGTTGTTGATCGGTGCGTGAGTAATCTGGGGATAGATGTGTCCCTGTGGCAGCTTTTCATGGATGAGCATATGGGGAGATTCAAACGTTCGAAGATTCCACCACCGCCGCGATCTTACTTTCAATCCGTAATACCGCATCAACATCTCAGTGAGAACAGCTTTGCCAACCTCAGCGCCCATCTTCACACCGAGAGCCACTGGATGCGGAATGGCTCAGCATCGTGAGAGAGTTGCTGGGATAGAATTTCTCCGAGACTGCCGTGACAATGACGCCCCAGCAACTATCCGCCAAAATCCACAAACTGCGGCCACGAGTTCCGATGACGACTCAGTTCGAGCGCACTCTCGTTCAGAGCAGTCTTTGGAACAATGATGTTTGGTACAAGTCACAGAAGCAGCACTGGATCGGCTGGCTGCGTGAATATAGTGGACCGGGATACTATGGAAGAAAGAACTCAATCCGATCAGCCGAGTTCGTTTACAACCACATTGTCTGCCCGCCTATGGTGCTCTGGCTCGGAGAAGCATCAGGCGTCCCAAAGGCGAGCGTTGCCAAGGCCAAGCAGGCTGCTCTTTCGTCCAGTTCTCTTCAAGCCCAAAGTGCCGCCATCAGAAGAATTATTCCTTGGGAAATGATCGAGGTTCGTCTTAGCAAGAGCGGCAGGTGACAGCAGATTCCCCGCCGATTTTGAGCCCGAGTCCGTAATCTCCCGCTGCGGTGCAGTGTGCGGAACACGGCATCCTGTCGGTTCGTTACGGAGGTTTTTGGGGGGGCAAATGGCGGTGGACCGTTGCCAGGTTCCGGCCTGTCAAACTGTGCGTTCTCCTTACTATCGCCCGGGATATAGGGTAAAACTAAACCCAAAATCGTCATGCGACGTAGGAGTTCCTTCCCATAGGGAGTACCGTCAACCTCCTTGCGTACAGCGTCAACGGCGATCAGACTGTCGCGAGGGCCAAGATACAGCAGCGCGTCAGCGGCATCTTTTAGTTTCAGACGATAGTCGATACCTTCAGTCCCTCCCGAGATGACGGGTATCGCCAGCAACTCGCCAACCCAGTTTCCGTTCACCAGTACAATCGAAGGCGCAGGCCAGGAATCGAATCGCCGATCCAGGTCGTCATAGCCTTTCACTGCATTCGTCCCAGCCAAGATCAGGAAAGTCTTTGCCCCCGCCCGCCGCAATTCAGGTTCAATGTAACCGTTTCCTTGCTCACGCAGAAAATGGGCTGAGCCTGCGATCAGGAAGGCACGGTGGTGTTTGGCGAGTACTTCGTCCTTTACGACCTGCGCATACCACTGGTCGCGATGTCCCAAGAAGGGACCTATGTCGTCCTGGTTTTTTACCTTGCCCCAATCGATGTAGGGGTCTCCACAAAGAACACGCATCTGATGCTTGCCATGGCGGCGCATGTTCGTTTCGCGCACCGTTTTATACAGGTCTCCGTAAATCGGTGGCGGAGGCCCCAGACCTAGTGTGTTACGCCAGGCCCGCTGCACGTACTCGATCGGAACTGCTTCGCCTGCAATATATCGATCCACGGACTTCTGATACAGCGAATTTCCGACTTCCATCACGACGTCGTCCACCCGATCGGCGAATTCCGGGTTAGCGATCAGCGATTGGAGCCATTCGTATTCCTGTTTATTCCAATGGATCTCACCCAACATAACAATATCGTGCGTCTCGAATGCCTGTAGGACAACGGCCGACGCATTCTTAGGGCTCGGATTCGCTTGGGCAGGACATAGTGAAGCCAACGCAAACAAAAATGCTGACAACGTCTGTATAGGATGTACTTTCATCTGCAATCACCACGAACGGTGCGCCTTCTGAGTCTGCAACTAAAGACACCAGCCGCGTAGCGGGGGTTCCCGGCGGTTCGATGTTCGTTGTAGGTCCGCATGAGGTTCAGTTGGCTGCCCAAGATACCGGTGCCGCTCCAAAGAACAGTGCTCGGACCGGCGTAGCTGTTGTTATCAGGCGATGTCACAACTTTGCGCCTTTTCTTCGCTTAAAAACGGGGTCGATAAGTGAAATGGGGATGTTTCGCCAACTACAGGGCTGACTTAAGTTGGGCCGAATTGTGGGCGCGATCTAGCAGTGAACGATTGGTCAAAATCTGGACGATTGCGAGGCCGAGGCAGAGCACGCCCAAGATGAGGGCAAATGGGGATGCGTCCCTGCTGCTTGGCGTTACCCAGTGCGCGGGCAGATTCGGGCGAACGCTGTGCCCGAACGCTCCCCATGCTCCGCATATCGCAACGGAAACGGAGGAGAAGTCTTTGCCAACAACCGGCGAAGTTCTTGTTTGCGATCTAGCAATCGCTCAGTGCAAATCTTTGCCGTCACGGACCAACAAATCGAATGCGAAAAAGCACGGCGGGTTCCCACGGCGAAACATCAGATTTTTGAACTGCGGTCTACCACGTTTATCCAGGGAGCAAATCTCGCCGTCAATGACCGCTCTTGCGCTCGGCAGTGCTGCCGCGATTTGCTTGCCAAGGTCTGCGAACGAAGCGAACGGGTGCCCATTGCGCGAGAGCAACTGAGCGCCGCCATACTCGATCACCGCGAGTGCTCGGAATCCGTCATACTTCAACTCGAAGAGCCAATCGGAATCATCGAACGGAGCGGCCCGCTTCAGGAGCGGCATTGGCTGGAAATGAAGCATGTTCCTATCAGGATAGCAGGATGAAGCACGAACCTTGCAGGGTAAGCGGTAAGTGAGGTGCATCTGGCAAATGGCTCGTACCCGGGAGATCGCGCACTATTTTGCGTTCTGCTGAGACCAATCGATATAGTAGCGGCATGAGCCGCGTGCAATTCCACAAGATCTGGGTGCAGCAGTGCCGGGCGACCCGCGGTATCAAAAGGCGATTCGGGGTCAAGAGCGCACTGGACTATCTGATCGGGGAGAAGCTCATGAGCTTCGCTGATGCAGCAGAGCAGCATCCAGAGTTCGCTACCGAGCTTCCACGGTTTCAAGCTACGGTGTGGAACGTCTTCAACCCCTATGAGCTTGCGGGTTATCTCAGTAGCCTTAAACCTACGAAGAGGAAGAAGCTGCGAGAGCTTCTCTACGTTAACAGTTCCTCGAGCTCGCGCAGGGCAAGCTAGACCAAATCTGGTAGATCCTCACGTGGAATCAGCAGACGGATAGATCGAGCCTGCCCAGGGGTTCGCTCGATAAGGCCATTCCCCTCGAGCGTCAGGATCATCTGGTGTACGGAAGGCGGGGAGACTCGAAAGTACTGCTGCATCTCGGCCTCCGACGGTGGGCGCCCATGGATTTGCCGTAGTAGTAAAAGAATGCCAAGTACTGTCCTTCTAAGCACGCTGTGATCCTGTGTGGTGGGAAACCATCAAAGAGTTTTTGAAGTACGCTCCCCACCCATCCCTGTTTCTCTCGCGATTCCAGCAGCCATTGAGACGGCACCACTTCAAAGCATTCCAGGGTGATACCAGTGATACCGTTTTGATGGGCAATGCAGGTCGCTAGAGGTCGTCTCAGACAACCGACCCTAAGTCGAGAATGTGCTTGCAACCCTCATA
>QIAN01000451.1 GCA_003225005.1 Acidobacteriota bacterium
ATGGGGTGATTTCTTACACTGTGTCGCAGCGCAAACGCGAAATTGGAATTCGCTTGGCGCTCGGGGCACAAGGTGGAGACGTGCTGCAAATGGTCCTGAAGCAGGGCACGAAGTTGGCGCTGGTGGGCGTGGTGATTGGAATCGGCGCTGCTTTCGGACTGACCCGGTTGATGACGAACCTGCTGTTTGGCGTGACGGCGCACGATCCGATGACATTTGCCGCCGTTGCTGCCCTGCTCGTCTTAGTTGCCCTCTTGGCGTGCTACATTCCTGCACGCCGTGCGACGCTCGTCGACCCGATCGTGGCGCTGAGCTACGAGTAGTTGTCCTCCTGTGATCCGCATGATCGGGTGCTTATGCGGAAATCTCTGCCAAACAGCCGCGAAGTTTGACCGTGGGATGCCCTAATGGCACTTGCTTGCGATTCCGGATGACGGGCAACTCTTCCGTAATCGGACAAAGGAAGAGTTGCCGACAAACCGAGAGTTGGAATGTGCAGCAGCGATCACTAGCGGGGTGCCATGGTCTCAGCAAGCCACTCGGTCACGCGTTTCCACAGATCGAGCACGTTCTCGCGGCTCGAGATGGTGTGCCATTCGCCTTGGTAACGTACGAACATTGCGCGCTTATCCTGCCTGTAAAGTGCGGTGAAGAACTCCTCGCCCTGCTGAATCGGAATGAAGTCGAGATCGCCGTGAATTAGCATCAAGGGCGTCTGTACCTTGTGAGCGCTTAAAACCGGACTTCCAGCGCGATAAAGATCGACAGCGACCCACGGCGGGCCGCCGAGGCCGGCGTAGCCTTTTTCCATTTGCAGCATTCGCAGGACCTGTCCTTTCTCCGGCGGTCCTGCATCGCCATAACGGTACTGGCCGTAAAACGTTCCGTAGAGGCTCACGAGATCCGCGAACCCCGCACTTTCGATCGCCGAGCGAAACCGATTTGTTTCCGTGATCAATCCGAGAGTCGCAAAGCCGCCATCGCTTTGACCAACCACGGCTACCCGCTCGGAATCAGCAATTCCACGCGCAATTACCGCATCAACTGCGGGAAGCACGCCATCGGGCAATGCCTTGAGTTTATCGGACTGGTCCTTTGCGAGAGGCATGCTTGGCAAAAGCACTGCATAGCCGAGCGCCGCGAACATCTGAGGATGCTCCCAAAAACCGGCCTCGTAGAGCGAAAATTTAGACGGTTGGTTGGCCCCATAAATCAGGCCTGGGTATACAATCGTGACCATAGGCAGCTTCGTGCCTGCTGAGTAGTCTGGGGGCAGCAGCAGCCACGCGGTGAGCGCAGAACCATCGGTTCCCTTATAAGGAATTGACTCGATGCTGCCAGTCTTAATCTCTCGTATCCACTCATTCGCATGCCAGATCTCCGTGCACGAGGACTTTGGCAGCGCGCCCCCGCCACAGAGCCACAAATGCGATCCATCCGAACCATTCGCTGCGTATAGGGCACCGCCTCCGACAGGTGCAGTAGATAGCAAGCTCGCATCCGGCCGGGGGGCGGTCACGTTCTCGTCGGTCTTTGTCACTCGTTTGCCGGTTAACTGGGGCATCGAAGATGCCGCGACCTCGGCTCCTGACCGCGCATCGATCACATGACTTGTCGTCCCTCTGTTCACGGCCTCATAAGCTGTTTCTACGTCATGCGTCGCCAGCGCAAAGTAAGACGCGACCGGTTGGCCTGGAACTCCTGGCTGCTCTCGATCGAATTTCAGGAAAGCACCGTCAGCGGAAACGCTCAAGTTATGTATCCGTCCGCGCGCAAGCGTTTTAGCGCTGTTGGTCCTAACGTCGACCACAACAAGCCGCGCCGACGGTTCTTTCGGCTCTGCGAAATTCCCCGATTCCAGCACAGACACGGATGGTGATCGCCCGTTTAACGCACGCTTCCAGCCTTCGGCGGCGTTGGGGCCGCGCAAAACTTCGGTATAGACGGTGCCGCTCTTCTTCGCGCCGATGTCCCAAGCGAGCAATGCGATGTGGTTGTTGTCGACCCAGGCCATCGCCGTATCATCGAAGAACCCGGCGCGCACATCCAACTCACGCAACGGCGATGCCGAATTCGTGCCGACCATCCAAATCCACGCTCTCATCGAGGCATTCACATCGACCGAAAGGAACGTCAGTCGGCGACCGTCAGGTGACCATATAGGGTTAAAAAAGCCGACATACCTGGATGCGTTTGGGCTCAGAGTATGAAGCGTGCGGCCTTTCACATCGAGCAACGTGATTTCGTTAGACACCTCACTGCCAAGTCTTTGATCGGGCCTAGTCAATTCGACGGCCGCATGCAATCCATCAGCGGACCAAGCGGTTGCGCGAACTTTGCGGACGCGGAAGAGATCTTCAGGTTGGAGCTTTCGTTGTGTCAGTGCGTGCTGAGCAGCGAGACCCAGCGGAGCCGCTGCAACCACCGAAAGGGCGATCGCTGTGCGGAGTAGACTGATCTTGTGCTTCATCGCGGCTTAGATGGTGCACTCCACGAGTAGGCATTATATGTCGGCTCCGTCGTTGAAGTCAGGGAATGACCAAGCTGGTTCCGAACGTGATCGCGGCGCCTGCAATCAGCTTGTATCTCAGTCCCGTTGAGAGGCCTATCGGTTACGGGAAAACTGCCCTCTGGGAGCTACTCGGGTTGTATTTGACGCTTGTAGTTGCCATGTGTTTAACCACGATTCCTCAGTGGAGCCCAGATTCCGGGCGGATGACGGGCAACTCTGATCTTACAGTCGCGGCACTACTGTGATCATTGATCGGTGGCACGGAGGCCACCGGTCATGAAGCGGAACCCAAGTTCCAAAAGAATACGTAGTAGCACCAAATCCGTCCTACGTTTGCCCGACCTGGAACACGCCAAGGCCGCGGTGTTGAACAGCCTCAACTCAGCAGACGCAAAGCGGGGTTATTGTCACGCCATCGATGAGTTCGTTGACTGGTATTGCTCGGAACCGCGCTTGGCCTTCAATAGGATTGTAGTCTTGCGTTATCGCTCTCATCTCGAATCCCGTCAACTCGCCCCCGGCACCATTAACCTGCGTCTTGGCGCCGTACGCCGGCTCGCGTACGAAGCAGCCGACTGCGGTCTCCTCTCGCGCTGTGGCAAGCACCCGACCGTCATCGCCGGAAAGGAAAACGCGACCGAGCTGCTCGCATTGCTACTCGCGTGTGGGTTGAGAAGGCATGAAGCCGTGGGTTTGACATTGGATCATCGCCAGCAGCGCGAAGAGCATTGGGCCATTGTTGATCTGGTCGGCAAGGGAGGCCACGTTCGAACGGTTCCGGTTCCCGATTGGGTGAGAACCGAACTGGACGATTGGCTCGCCGCAGCCGCAATTGATCGAGGAAAGCTGTGCCGCCGTGTCAACAAAGTAGGAAGGACATGGGGAGAGGGGATGACAGTAAAGGCGGTTTGGCACATCGTAAAGGAATTCGCCAAGTGCATTGGCGTGCCGAAGTTGGCGCCGCACGATCTGCGACGCTATGCCGCCTGAAAAATTATGCCGAGTCGCCCCTCGAACCCATTGTTGTTCGCGGGTTTCCTCTCCGACGGCTCGGCATAGTTTGGAGTCACTTTCTGGTATCCAGTGGACCAGGAGGTGCCTATGCATCGATTCTTTTCGAAACCTGAAACTCTATTGAGGCTGCGTCGGGGCCCTTTGGGCGACTACCTTGATCGGTACGCCGACTGGCTCTCCGAGCAGGGCTTCTGCCGGGTGCACGCTCGTTTACAATTGGTCCAAATCGCCGATTTCAGTCTCTGGCTGGACAAACGGGGACTGACCCTCATCGATGTCCAACCTGCGGCAATCGATTCCTTCATCGAAGATCGACGGCGAAGGGTTAAACCTCGCGCCGAGCGTTCCACATTGCAGCGCTTCCTGAAACTGGTAAGACCCGAGGCATGCACTGAGGTTTCTCCACCCCTTACTGCTTCCCAAGTCCTTCTTCAGGATTTCCGCCGCCATTTTCTGGAGGAGCGCGGAGCTGCCCAGGTGTCTTATCTCGCGTTTCAACCAATTCTCCTGCAATTCCTTTCGGATTGCTTCCCTGATGGCGCCATCGACTGTGCGCGTCTGACCGCGAAAGATGTGATTAGATTCGTCCGCCGTCACGCCTATCGTCACAGCCCAGGCCGTGCCAAGCTGTTGATTACAGCCCTGCGCGTTTTCCTTCGCTATTTGCGCCTGCGCGGGAACATCACGAGCGACCTGGCAGCCAGCGTCCCCCGTGTGGCTATGTGGCCAGGATCAACTATCCCGAAGTTCCTTTCTCCAGACCAAGTTCGCCAAGTGCTGGCTCAGTGCGATCCGAACAGTGCCATCGGCGGGCGGAATTACGCCATCCTTCTGCTGCTCTGCCGACTGGGCTTCCGTGCCGATGAGGTCGTGCGTCTCACCCTTGACAACATTGACTGGGAGAACGGTCGCCTCAGCTTCCGCGGCAAAGGCGGATATTGGGCTCAGATGCCTTTGCCAGCCGACGTCGGAGAAGCAATCGTTCGCTATCTTCAGTGCGGACGCCCTCATTCCCCATGTCGTCGCTTATTCCTCCGTCACACAGCGCCCAAGACTGGTTTCGCCAACTCGGGAGCTATTTCCACTTTGGTCCGGCGGACAATCATCCGAGCTGGCATCAACTCCCAGCGTAAGGGTTCACATCTGTTCCGGCACAGTCTTGCGACACGCATGATCAACGAGGGGTCTTCATTTCCGGAGATTGCCGAACTGCTGCGGCACCAATCGATCGAAACGACAAACCTCTATGCCAAAGTTGATTTGCAGGCGCTTCGAAGCATCGCACTGCCGTGGCTGGGAGGTGCGCAATGACTCCACTACACCAAGCCGTCCAGGATTACCTGGCTCTGCGCCGCAGTTTGGGATTCAAACTCCGCTGCACCGGTGCTTTGCTCTTCAAGTTCGCTGCCTTCGCCGAGTCCCGAGGAGCAGAATACGTGACGATCTCCCTGGCCCTGGAATGGGCTACCCAATCCCCTCATCAGCAACCAGCTACCTGGGCCGGACGAATGAAGGCCGTTCGGGTCTTCGCTAGATTCCAACACGCCATCGACTCTCGGACTGAAGTCCCACCCTTTGGCTTGCTGCCTTATCGACCTCCTCGTTTGCGGCCCTACCTTTACACCCACGAGGAGATTAGGCGCTTGCTCGAAGCCACAGCGCGCCTAAGTTCCAGGAGGGGAATACGGCCCCACAGTTACCACTGTTTGCTCGGCCTCCTGGCTGTATCGGGCCTGCGAATCAGCGAGGCCTTGGCACTCCAGGAGCAAGATGTTGATCTCCAGGCAGGAATACTCACCATTCGCCAGAGCAAGTTCCGGAAATCACGCCTGGTGCCTCTTCACCCTTCGACGGTGAATGCCCTGCGTCAATACGTCGAGCAGCGCGATTTGCTCCTCCCTGCCCGAAGCAGCGACTCCTTCCTCGTCTCCGATCTGGGCCGTCCGCTGGAAGTGGCGGCTGTGCGCCGCACATTTTATGAACTCTCCCGCTGGACTGGCCTGCGCCAGGGAGCCATCAACAGCGGCCCACGTCTTCACGATTTCCGCCAGCATGCCGAGTCCTGGATTATGCCGAATCTGGCGGAGTAGCTTTTCTACCAACCCCATTTGATGCTTCTTTCCGCACTCCTCTAACAAAGTGAATTCGGCATAATCCGGCTATCTTCACCTTGCTGGCTGTGAAGCCAGTAAGGAGGAGAAGCATGATCGAAAGTTCCTTTCAAGAACCGCGAAGAACCAAACCTTTTCCTGACCCACTGGTTGCCGAGCTTCAAAGATTCACAGACTCACTGATCGAGCAAGGCTACGCAGATGTGACAGTTCGAGTGAAAGTGAA
>QIAN01000452.1 GCA_003225005.1 Acidobacteriota bacterium
CGAGCGTTCCCGTGGTGCAGGTGTCGATGCTGTCCTGATCACAGCCGAAACTCAAAGCAGCGATCCAGTCAATTTCGCCGCGGAAATCGCGCGCGACCGTGGCGTCGTGGTCGCCGTCGGCATGGTTGGCATGGATATAGAGCGCAGGCTCTATTACGAAAAAGAACTCGATTTCCGTGTATCCCGCTCGTATGGTCCGGGCCGCTACGACGCTGCCTACGAGCAGAAAGGGCGCGATTATCCAATCGGATATGTGCGCTGGACCGAAACGCGCAACATGGAACAGTTCCTCGAGCTCTTGAATGACGGCAGGCTCGATCTGAAATCACTGATCACACACCGTTTCCCAATTGATCGCGCCCACGGCGCTTACGACTTGATCACCAAAAGGACGGGAGAGCAGTTCCTCGGAGTGCTGATTACTTATCCCGATCAGCCGAATCAGAGCCAAACCCTTGAACTAGCGGGAAGGAGCGGCGGCAGCGGCAATATAGGCTCCCTCGCGATTGGGTTGTTAGGCGTTGGCAGTTTTGCCGCGAGCACGTTATTGCCTGCCTTGAAGCAGGTTACTGGAGTTGAGTTCGTTGGTGTCTGCAACGCCACCGGAGTTCGGGGCCGCCATGCCGCCCGGAAATTTGGATTCCAGTACTGTACGACTGACGAGGAAGAAATTCTCAATGATGCGCGTATCAGCACAGTTGTGATTGCAACACGTCATCACCTGCACGCGCGTCAGACCATCGCAGCTTTGAACGCCGGGAAACGCGTGTTCTGTGAGAAGCCGCTTTGTTTGAGCGAGGAAGAACTGGCCGACATTGTTCGTTCCTATACTCGATCAACGTCGAGTCAAGAACCCTTCCTCATGGTTGGCTTTAACCGGCGCTTCGCTCCCATGGCACTGCGGATGAAGCATTCCTCTCAAATATCCACGAGCCTCTCGCGATGCACTACCGGGTGAATGCCGGGTACCTTTCGGCGGACCACTGGGTGCACGATCCTGAGCAGGGCGGGGGCCGCATTCTCGGCGAGGTGTGCCATTTCGTCGACTTCCTAATGTTTTTGGCAGGTTCTTCTCCGGTCGAGGTGCAAGCGAGAAGCTTGGCCAATTCAGGCCAGTATAGCGGTGAGAATGTGGTCGTCTCGGTGCGGTTCGCCAACGGCTCGCTGGGCACGATTGATTATCTGGCCAGCGGTGACAAATCATTTTCGAAGGAACGCGCTGAAGTGTTTGGCGGCGGTGCTGTTGGCGTGCTCGAAGATTTCCGCCGCCTCGAACTTGTTCGCCATGGGAAGAAGCGAACCATGCGTGCTCGTTGGCGTCAAGACAAAGGCCATCGCGGGGAATGCGAGGCTCTTGCCAATGCTGTCCAAGAAGCTCAAGCTGCGCCCATTCCATTCGACCAGATAGTCGGCGCTACGCTTGCCACTTTGCGTATCCAAGACTCACTCGCTTTGGGTCGGTCGATGCCTGTCGACGCTGCTGCTTTTGTTGGCTCGGCTTTGGATTCAAGTGCTTCTAACGAATGATTCGACCGTACATTAATCTTTTTCCATCACGAAATTTGTCCGGCCTTTTTGTGCGAAAGGTTAGTGCGCGGGACTGATAGCGCTTACTTCGTGCTATAGTTTGTTGAACTCAGGCAGATCCTATTCAGCATGTCGTTTGCGAGCCGCCTTCAGTATTACCGGCGCATCTTCAGCGCTTATTTGGTGCCGGGAGAAAGCCAGTTGACCTTCTGGCACGACACGCCGCAGGCGAACCCAAACGCGACCACGGACAAGTTGGGCGAATACTACATGGACTTCGAGGCTAAGGCCGATTATCCCGGTCATTACGATTCTCATGGAATTCCCATGCTGGATTATCGCGGCAAGATCGGCCGGCAGTACAACCCGATCGCGATCGCCCAATGGGGCCTAGGAAACCATGACCTGTTTCACCGCACTGCCAGCGACGAGCGGAAAGAAAAGTTTCTAAGGGCCAGCGACTGGTTCTGTACTCACCTGGAGCAGAATCGTTGGGGCGTTTGGATTTGGAACCATCATTTCGACTGGGAATATCGCGATACTTTGAAGGCCCCATGGTATTCGGGGTTAGCACAGGGGCAGGGAATCTCGCTCTTAGTTCGGGCGCATCGGGAAACTGGCAAACCCGACTATATCCACGCTGCTGAGAGGGCCTTCACCAGTTTTCTTATGCCAACTGAGGAGGGGGGTGTGACCTTCACCGATGAGCACGGTGACCTCTGGTTTGAGGAATACATCGTGTCGCCCCCCACTCATATCCTGAACGGCTTTATCTGGGCGGCTTGGGGAATATACGACTACTTTGTCGCGACTGCCGATCCAACCGCGCAGGGCCTTTTCCACCGGGCGGTGAAGACTCTGCTAGAAAATCTGGAGCGCTACGACTTGGGATTCTGGTCTCTTTATGAGCAATCCGGAACACAGCTGAAGATGGTGGCTAGCCCCCTCTATCATCGGTTGCACATCGTGCAGTTAAGGGTCATGCACCGACTGACCGGGGAAGACCGATTTGCGCGGTTTGCCGATCGTTGGGAGAGTTATGGCCGCAGCCGCACGAAACGAACTCGCGCTTTATGTTACAAGACTGCTTTCAAGCTCGCCTATTACTGAAGTAGATGAAAATCCTCTACGTATCGCAGTATTTTCCACCGGAGATGGGAGCGCCTGCTGCGCGCGCCGCTGAACTTGCCCACTATTGGGTAAAAGACGGCCATGAAGTCACAGTCTTGACTGGATTCCCCAACCACCCTACCGGCGTTGTGTCGGCCGAGTATCGCAGCAAATTCCGGCGGTTGGTCATGCGCGAGAATCTGCGCGGTGTGAACGTTGTGCGGACCTGGCTGTTTCCGTTTCCCAATCGCAAGGCATACGAGCGGATGCTCAACTACAGTTCGTTCTGTGCTTCAGCCTCTACAACCGGCATGTTCGTGTCCCGTCCGGACGTTCTCATTGCCACTTCACCCCAGCTTTTAGTTGGACTCTCCGGTTGGTGGCTGGCGCGCACCAAGCGCGTTCCGTTTGTATTCGAAGTGCGCGATCTCTGGCCCGAATCCCTTACAGCCGTGGGAATGAGCAACCCGGACTCGATGCTGAACCGTTCGTTGGGTTCGGTTGCTGGTTTCCTGTATAAACGTTCCGAGCATATCGTGGTCGTCACACCCGCGTTTCAGGAGTATTTGATCCAGAACTGGAAAGTCCCCCCCGGAAAGATCTCCGTCGTCGAGAACGGGGTGGAATCGGATCTGTTCAACCCGCGGCTCAATAACGATGCCCTGAGAAGGAAACTCGGTGCGGAAGGGAAGTTTGTAGTCGGCTATATCGGAACGATGGGTATGGCGCACGGCCTCGAAACCCTGGTGCAAGCCGCAACTGAGCTGCAGAGAACAGCACCCAACGTCCTGTTCCTAATGGTGGGGGAAGGCTCAGATAAAGAGCGAGTTATCAACCGCGCCCGCTCTCTGGGCTTGACCAACCTGCGTTTCGTCGGCCAGCAGCCCAGAGAGGAGGTCCCGGAGTTCATTTCTATCTCGGATGCATGCCTGGTTTTGCTCAAGAAATCCGAGCTATTCAAAACTGTTACCCCCACCAAGATGCTGGAATTCATGTCTTGTGCGCGCCCTGTCATCCTGGGCGTGGACGGTCAGGCCAGGAAAATCATGGATCAAGCTGGAGCTGGAGTTTACGTAGAGCCGGAGAACGCGGCCGCTCTGGTTCAAGTCATTATGCGATTGGCTGCAAATCCTATCCTGCGTGAAACATTAGGCCGCAACGGGCGACGGCACATCGTTGAGCACTTCTCACGGCGGCAGACGGCGAACGCTTACATCGCCGTATTGGAAGGAATTCTCGACGGAGAGCAGCCAAGTATTGCAGCCTGATCTTTACAGGCTATGGCCCGGGAGACTGCTACAATCGGCAAACCAACTGTGGGTTAGGCGATGCCTTCAGAATCGTGATAAAGCGCCACTTTCTCGGCGCCGGATGGAACCAAGAGGATATCCTCCGCCTGCACTGGCATATCTGGTGCTTAGACACGCTGCCCCACCGTTATTATTCTCGGGGAAGACACTAAACCTCCGACGAAAACGAAAAGAAGACCCGATTGGGTCTTCGCGAAAAGAATTTTCTACCTTTGCACCTAGCTAAGCTAGGCCAAGAGAAGGCTCTATGAGAGTGCTGCTCAATGCGATCTCTGCAAAGATGGGTGGGGCGGCGAACTACGCTCACAATATCGCCGTTGAACTAGCCAGGGCGGCCCCGGAGGATGAATTCATCATCATTCTGCCAGCGAACCAAGCAAGAGCGATCGAGGGGATCGGACCAAATATTCGCATAATCCCCGGGCCAAATGTTGGGTTGCTGAAACGACTGTGGTTCGATCAGATCACGTTACGGCGAATGCTGCGCCGCGAGCGGGTCGATGTACTGTACTCGACCGCGAACCTCGGGATGTTCTTGTGTCCTTTCCCGCAAGTCCTCCTGGTGCGTAACTCCCTTTATTTTTCACCGCTGTTCTTGCAACACACCCTCTCGCGTATGAGTATGCGGGCACGACTGACGAATGCGCTCCGTCGCTGGCTCGTCTGCCGATCCGTGGAATGGGCAGACATTGTAGTAACTCCCTCGGAAAGCATGATGCAGGAGTTACGTGCATTTGTCGACCAGCCCTCCTCGAAGTTCCACGTCATCCCATATGGGACGATACTGGAACGATTTCAGGATGAAGGCTCATCCGCGACTGAGCAGCAGAATGGCACAGTTCGCCTGTTGCACATCTCACATTACGCCGATCACAAGAATGTGGGAGTGTTGTTTGAATCGCTGGAAGAGCTTCGCGCTATTGGCATAACGAATGTGGTGCTGTCCACTACGGCTGACGTGGAAGACACGCGATACGTGGTATCTTTTTGCCGAGTGAGCGACCGCGCATTGCTCTCCAAACCCTCTATTTCCGAATGCGTCCGCCTACTTGGAGACGTGCCTTATGAGCAGGTCGCTAAAGTCTACCGGGGGCACGACATATTTGTCTTCCCGTCGCTGGCTGAATCCTACGGTCATCCACTGGTTGAAGCAATGGCAAGTGGTCTGCCCGTGGTAGCTGCGAACCTGGCATACGCCCGCGAACTTTGTGGGGACGCGGCTATCTATTTTGATCCGTTCTCTGCTTATGATTTAGCGCGACAGATTTCTCGACTGGTTGCTGACCCGCTGTTGAGGAAAGAATTGAGGCAGCGTGGATGGAGTCGGGTGCGTCAAATGGACTGGAGCCTCCACGTAAGGCGTCTGGTGCACGTTTTCCGCGAATCCGTCCTGGAAGGCATACCCCAGCACGGTGTGGAACTGTAAGAGCAGTATACATTTCCCGGCTAACGCCAGCGTGCCAGTGTCTTCACAAATGGACCTTCGGTCATGATCCTTAAGCACCTCCCGACCGGGAAGCATACGTGCGATCTCTGCATCATCGGCTCCGGGCCCGTCGGCATGGCACTGGCCCTCGAATTCGAACGACTCGGCCGCGACGTCATCGTGCTCGAATCCGGACGAAACAGAGTCTACCCTGAACTGGCCGAGGCCTCGCGCGCGACAATCGTCGACCCCGAGCGGCATGCGCCCATGGAGATTGCTGTGTGTCGTGTCCTAGGCGGCACGTCTTGGACATGGGGCGGCCGATGCGTGGCTTTCGATGAAGTCGACTTTGGGGCGCGGGCCCATGTGCTGCATTCCGGTTGGCCCATTGTCCATGATGACGTCGAGCCCTGGTACGCTAGAGCTGCCGAATATCTGCTGTGCGGCGATGACACGTTCTATTCACCGCCTCGGCATCTGCGCAGCCTTGGTGCCGATGTTTCCGTCGGCATGCTGGAGCGGTGGTCGACCGAACCTCGGCTCGCGTTGGTTCACGGCGAACGGATCGAGCGTTCCGAACGCATCACGCTCTGTCTGAACTGCACCGTCGTCGATCTCGACCTCGGCGCGGACGGGTGTGTGGTCGAAAACGTCGTGGTCGCAGGTCCCGAAGGCAAATCGAGGGTCAAGGCGCGCGCCGTGATCCTCGCTGGTGGCGGCGTCGAGACAACGCGCCTCTTGCTCGCCGTGCAACGCCGCTGGCCCGGCCATTTCGGCGGCACAGGCGGCCCGCTCGGCCGCTACTACATGGGCCACATCTCTGGCAAGATCGCGAATATCGTGCTCAATGAGCCAGCAGCTATTGCGGACCTGGACTTCGAACTGGACGCCAGCGGTGCCTATGTCCGGCGGCGTTTCGTGCTTAGCGAGGCGGCGCAGCGGACACATGCGCTGCTCAACACGGCTTTTTCGCCTGACAATCCACCATTCCACGATCCTCGCCATCGCAGCAGCGTGCTGTCAGCGGTCTTTCTGGCGCTCGCTCTACCGCCGATCGGTCGGCGTCTAGTCTCGGAGGCGATACGGATTGCCCACCTCGGTCCTAAGCCGCACCATTTTGGCGCCCACATCGTGAACGTTTTCTACGGTGCACCCGCCGGTGCACTAGACCTCCTGAAGATCATGCGCGATCGGTTCCTGCTCAGACCGCGCAAGCCCAGCTTCCTCGTCCGAAATAGCGACGGAAGATACGCCCTTCACTACCATGCAGAGCAGGAGCCCAACCCCGACAGCCGCGTTGTCTTGACCGATGAAATTGATAGATTTGGGCTCCCGCGGGTCGCAATCGACCTCCGTTTTACCAAAGGCGACGCGCGTAGCGTAGTCGGTTCCCACCAAGTTCTGGATGCAGCTTTGCGCGCAAATGCAATAGGCCGTCTGGAATACTGGTATCCGCAGAAACAACTGCGTGATCATGTTTTGGCACAGGCATCTGACGGCTTCCACCAAGTAGGCACCACTAGAATGGGGCAGGACCCAAAAGACAGCGTGGTTGATGAGCACTTGAAGGTCCACGATATTGCCAACCTCCATGTGGCCTCCTCAAGTGTGTTTCCTACGACTGGACAGGCTAATTCAACTCTTCTCGCGACGGCGCTTGCCGTTCGGCTGGCCAACCATCTTGCGCCGTGTTGAGTTCGCGCCCCTCTCGCGGAGCATATCCGCGATCGGCTTCGGGTGCGCCTCGCTCGGTTCGCGTGTCGACGGCAAACGGGGGACGATAGCGCTGGCCCGAGCCTATGACGCCGGTGTCACATGGTTCGACGTTGCACCGTCCTATGGCGACGGCCATGCGGAGGTCTTGCTTGGCAAGTTTCTCGCGGGCAAGCGCTCACAGGTCGCCGTCTGCACTAAGGTCGGTATTGTGCCGGGCCGCGTGTCGCTCGCCATGCGCATTGCCAAGCCGGTAGTTCGGTGGGCCATCATTTTGCGGCCAGAATTGCGCAATCCTGTTACCAGTTTCCGGCCACCCGCGGAACGGGTGGAATTGACGGGTCCGCTCATAGAATCCAGCATCGTCGAGAGCTTGAGGCGGTTGCAGACGGACCATGTAGATGTTCTCGCGCTGCACGAGGCAAACCTTGACGATGTGCAGCGCGATGACGTCTTGCGGGCGCTGGATAATGTCATCAGCAAAGGTTATGCTCGCGCCATCTCTTTGGCAGGCGATCTCGTTGTCGCGCTGGCTGCCGTGGCGTTGTCGGAGCGTTTCCGCATCATTCAGTTTGCCAACAATCTCTTCGCGCCCAACGTCGCGTTGGCCAACCAGCAACTGCCGCCTGGTCGGTCTGTGGCCTTTGTCACACATAGTGTGTATGGCCATGGTGGCTTACTTAACGCCTTGACGGCCATAATCGCAAAGCAGGCCGACAAGCGAGCCCTGATGGGCTCTATGGGCTACCGCGATGCGCCGCGAAAGGCTGCCGCCGCGTTCCTGCTGGACTTCGCATTGGCTAGCAATCCCAAAGGTGTAGTTCTGCTATCGATGTACGAGCCGCGGCATTTCAGTTTCAACCTCAGCCGCCTAACAACATCGCCACAGGCGAAGGTCGTGTTAGACCTGGCGAGCCGTCTCGTGTCGCTGCAACCTTGCATAGAGCCGAGAAAGCAGAAGGTGTGAACATTGTCTGAAAAATGCCTGCGAGGCCGCACCCGAAAACTCGACAAAAGGAAATTGCTGGTGATTCTCGGTTGGCATAACGAGGTCCAGGTAATTATGACTTGTGTGCCGATATGTGGGACGCGTCTAACCAGCGGATCGTCGTGAAACCCAGGGATCGTAAGTGCTTGACAATCTTGGCTGGAGTTTGACGCAACCCCCGCTTTTCCAGCACCTCGAAATGTAACTCGCAAAACACTGCTCTGCACTCCGGTGCGCGTAGCCTGGTTTGCATCCCAGAGATTACCTCATATTCAAAACCCTCGACATCGATCTTCACGATATTGGGCTGCGGAAGATCAAGATCATCTCCACGAGCAACTTGAACTTCCGTGATGTTGCTGCCGAGCACGGCAAGTGAACTTGTATCATTAGCCAAGCTCATTGGCAGCACTCCTCGCACGTCCCCTAACGCTGTGTTTACGAAGGTCGCATTGGGAAGGGCTAGTTTCGACAAACGGGAGAATGTCTCCGGCACCGGCTCAAACGCGATCACCCGTGAGGCGAGGGAGGCGATTCTTTGCGAGTAATAACCCACGTTCGCACCGACGTCCCATACGCAGTCACCAGGCAGGATTTCGACCAGCAACGAGCGCGAAAAGGCATCCTCGTATCCCACCCGCCAGACCGCGCGAAACCTATCCAGCAAGGGCACTAGTCCAAGCCTTCGGGCCACGGAGCGAACCTGTGTCTGAAGTTCAATCAGCATTGCATCACACGCACTGGAATTTTCCGCAACGAGTATAACGCTTCCGTGGACCGTGCCGTCGCGTTACGGCCTTCTGTTTCGGCCCTTTCTTAGCTCTGGCCAGCTCTCCTGCCTCCCACGTTGGATCTTGGCTTCGTCCCGCTCCAGAGCCCGTCTACCCGACGCTGGCAACTCCAACCCAATTGCCGCAGACCGCGGCATGGCGAGGCATGGTAGCGGACCCCGCATTCCTCCTCGATCAACAGACCGTCCATCGTCTGTAGATCAGTTAAGAAACGTCAAGGCGGGCTTCCGGAGGAAGTCTTCGAGAGCTTAGTCGGTGAACTAGGAGCCGCTAACAAGCTTTTTGCGCAGCGGGGCGCAGAGATTTGCCAGCCCCCCGACGATTGTTGCAAGCGTTGCGCCGACGGCGGCGATGCTGAGCAGCGTCAACGTGATCTCTGTCCCTTCGGAAATCTCGTGAACGGAACTGATGTGATCCGAGTTAAGGAAGACGAGGCCCTGATGCTGAACATCGGTGACATGGGCTAGTCCACTCATCGAGCCGCCTAAGATGACAGGTTGCCCGGTCGAACAGTCAGTTTCTAGTATCTACTCGGGTGCCGTGGACCTACACTTTTTCTGGTGCACGCCGTCGGGTTAGATTTCTCCGGCATCGAAGCGCTCGGACAACGAGGACGGCGGCATTTCCCGAAGGGAGGATATTAGTTTGGTCGACGATCATCTGCTTCGATCAGAAGAAGTCTAAGAAAGTTCGGTGTGCGCTGCTCGCATGTCAGTTCACCGTTTCGACGATCAGTTGCCGCACAGTCATGGAATTGTCTGCGCTGGCTGCGGAAAAGGCCCCACTCAACTGTAGGTAGAAGTAAGTGGTCGCATCGTTTGTGCCTACGGTGGCGGTGTTAGTGTCAAGAAATAAGCTGGATGCTGCGCTTGAAGAGGAGGCTAGGTCAATCGCCAACTGTCCGGAGCCCTCATAGGACGCCGATGACCCGCTGGTCTGCATCGTGATGTTCGCGTCGAAAAGGAAAGGATTGTGCGTGGCTTGGATCGAGCCCAAAGGGGCTGAGGTTATGCTTACCGGGGTGATGACGACGCCCGACCCGCACCCCTTCACGCTGCAGAACTTTGCCTTCAAGGTGACGCTCGCCGTAGAAGACGCCGGGGTGGAATAGATGCCCTTCAAGCGGATGCGCAGCGTTTTGTTAAGGGACAGCCATTGCGTCGGGTATCCGATCCGACAGGACATCAAGTTCTGATCGCTGGCGGTGCTGACATTCACCGTGACCGGCGTCACATTCGTGCAGTTCCAGAAGCCGCTGAGCGGGGTATTGTTGACAGACAAGGGCAGTGCGGTGTTGAGAGGTATGGTGTTTCCAAAATTGTTGGAAACGGTGCCGTGGTCCCCAATGGATGTGATGTTGACTTGCGCCCCGTCGTAATAGCTTCCGCCGATAACGTGCCAAATGTTCCCGGATCCGTCTTTGACGGGTATCCACCCGCAACTGGGACCCGCGCATCCGAAGGCAGTGTTTGTGTAGGTATTTCCAAAAGATATAACGCTGTTGGAGTTTGTCCCGAAAAGTGGACTCACGCTAATGAATGGGACAGAGCCAGACGCGCGGCGATTGCCGAGCAAAGAGTTTGTGATCGTCAGTGCCCCACCGCCCTGAATTACGATGTCGTCGGTGGGGGCTGTCGATTGAAAAGAAATAGCGTCCAAATGTGTGTTAGCCGCACCCGGCGACGCCGTGGAAACGAAGAATCTGTAGTTACTCCCTTCCGACTCGGCACCTTGGATAAAGATCTGTCCGCCATTGTTCACGAAATCAATCGCGGCTAGTTGCGGCGTCGCATCCGGCGTGACCATGCCACCGATGTACCCGTACACGCTGAGCTGGCCGGAGCTGAACCCATTCACCCCATACCGGCATCCATTGAACACAAGATTCTCAAAGATAAAGTCTTTGGCATTTCCGCCCTCGTCGGCCTCCAGACAGTTGATCGACCCGCCGTTCTGATCTCCCTGTACGAACAGATCGCTGAAGTGAAGGCTCGCCACCTCCTCGGTCGACGTGTCATGGTGTCCGATTCTTACTCCTGAAGAACCGCTGAGGAGCGTTCCGCCCGTCGAATTTGAGCCTGACGGTGCGCAGGAAGTTCCTGGCAGAACAGTGGCTGTAAGCGTCGTGGAGGAAGAAACGGCCCCCACAGAGTATGCGCAATTGTATGTGGAATCCGAGCCGCCACGGGCCACCACAGTATCGCCGAGAAAGGCAAAATGCGGCGTCGTCGTGGTGATTGTATACGTGAGGGAAGATCCAGTGATCGAGCTGAGCGTGGTGCTGACTGCTTCGTGGCCGCTCACCTGAACGTGAGAAATCTTCAGGTTGTTGCTGGGGGCGCTTTGGTAGTTCGTGACACTGCCAGTGCTCGACCTTCCGGATTCGTTGGCGCCTGTTTGCGCCCACGAAATATGAGTATTGTCGTTAGAGTAAAGAACCTGAAACGTTCCATTGAACGATGTGGTGCCGCCGGTCGAACCGACGACTTTGACGATCCGGGCGGGAGTCACCGCGTGGGTCGCTGTGGTCGTGACCGTGACGACATTGCCACTCCGCGAGATGGCGGAGATGTGGTAAGCAACCTGAGTAACCGTGTTAGAAGCATCGAACCAGAGGCCATTCTGCGCTTTACCGCCCCCGTTTGCAGATTCGTTCAAGTTGAAATCCACGTCTTCAACGGAACAGCCATTGCAGCCCAGCATCAGCATCATGGTGCCGAAGTTCGGTCCGTACCAAGCGAAGGCCGTGCCCTGCCCGTTGAATCCCTTTACTCCCGTGAGCCGGACGCCAAGAGAGTTCGTCCCCTCATACACCAGTTCATTCGAGATCTTGCATTGGCCGATGGGGAGCTGGAGTTGCACATTGTTATTGGCTCCTGCGCCCCCTTTTCCGTAGTAACTGAGGTAGGCCTGAATCGCAGGGGTGTCGTCGGTCGTCCCGTTACACGCGACTCCCGCGGTTCCCGCCGTAGTGGAAGGGTCACGCATGTCAACAGCGAGCTTGGTCTGGTACACGCCTGGCTGGCCGACTCCGCTAGATATCATCCTGGATCCGGCAGCTACTTCAGCGGGCACGCCTCCGTTAGCCGCCGGGGCCATGCCTTTCACGTCTTTGGTCAGGTCGGCCTGCATTTGAGCCTGCAATAAACTTGAGAAGAACAGCGTCAGAGCTGCGGAGAAGATGCGGAAAGATTTCATTAGATAAGAACTATCACGTCGGTTGGTCCAGGCACGAGAAGAAAGTGACCACAGCTCTGGAGTAGCTGGAGTCCACACCTGCCGTGAGAAGTGACCTTTTCGAGTGGGCTGCTGTTCTCGCTCGGCGGGTCGAGCTGCTACTGGAACGGAAAGACCGTCAAGATAAACGGGAACAGCTATCGATTTCGACGGTTAACAGCATCAGTTCAATAACTTTGACCAGCTCTGCCGGAGTGCAGTCATCTCCTGTTTTCCGACAGCGGCCCCGGATGGTCGTGCTCTAACACGGATGCATACATAAGGTAGTGAGCCCTTTGCCGCGACTCCGGGAGAAGCGCCTTTCCAAGTGTCGATAACCACATTCTGCAAAACTCGTCGAAGGACCTGATGTTTTCCAGCCTCAAGCAATAAGCCGGAGCAGTTATGCCCGACGAGCGTCGACCAGAAGATAGAGTCGCTTCCCATCCCGTGCTATAGTTCGAGGAACTCACACAACTCTCAGTAAAAATCGCGTGAGTTAAGCTAATCCTCAAGTCCCATGCACGTCCTTCACGTCGTCGGTGCACGTCCCAATTTCATGAAAGCGGCCCCGGTGCTGCGCGCGCTTGGCCGCACTGGTACCCGTCAAACACTGGTGCACACGGGACAACATTACGACACCAACATGTCGGAGGTTTTCTTGCGGCAATTGGAAATGCCTGAGCCCGACATCAACCTCGGGGTGGGATCGGGCAGCCATGCGCAGCAGACCGCCCACATCATGGCGCGCTTCGAGCCCGTGGTTCTGGAGCAAGCGCCGGACCTTGCGTTGGTTTATGGGGATGTGAATTCCACGGTCGCCGCCGCCCTGGTCTGCTCGAAATTGCAAATTCCCGTGGGCCACGTTGAGGCCGGGCTACGTTCCCACGACCGTACTATGCCGGAAGAGATCAATCGGCTGCTAACGGATCAAATCTCCGAATTCCTGTTTACGCCGTCTTGCGATGCCGACGAAAACCTTCGACTAGAGGGAATCGCGACTGCAAAGGTTCACTTGGTGGGTAACGTAATGATCGACACGCTGGTGCGGCTTCTGCCGCATGCTGAAGAACAGCATAATGACGGAGTTCCAGAGCGTTACGCGTTGGTTACGTTGCACCGCCCGTCCAATGTTGACGACCTGCATTGGCTGCGGGAGATGCTGCTGGCGCTTTCCGATCTCAGCCACGATTTGACGGTGGTATTCCCGGTGCATCCCCGAACCCGCCAACGCATTGCCGCTCTGGGGCTCCAGGCGGCGCTCGCAAACGGCAGATTGCGTCTGCTCGAACCCCGACCGTACCTGGAATTTCTGGCCTTGCAACGGCGCGCAACGCTCGTAATCACTGATTCGGGTGGCATCCAGGAAGAAACCACCTTCCTCGGTGTTCCCTGTCTGACGGTTCGAGAGAACACGGAACGGCCGATTACGACTAGCTTGGGAACCAATGTGCTTGTAGGACGCGACATTGCGCGTCTGCGAACAGAAGTGCGACGCATTCTGAACGGGGGAGCAAAAAGGCCGTCACAGATCCCCCTGTGGGATGGGCACGCTGCCGAGCGGAGCGCGGCGGTGATCTTAGGTTTGAAACGAATAGAACCACGACCGGGCTTCAGTACAGTCATCGCGGTGTGAATCATCGCCGTTCGAATAGTGCGGTTTATGCAGAACACACGCGGTTCGTTACGAAAGAGACCCGGGGGACGGGATTTTCACAGATCCGCATCTCCTGCGACCGTCGCTTGATCCTTTCCTTGGCGGTTGACGGGCAACTCTTTCCAATCCGGTTATGGAAGAGTAGCCGACCTGCTCTTGAACCTTTTCATACAGCGGAGTACTCTGGCCACGCTGTAGGAAAAAAGGCTCGGCGGAGGCCGCCTACAGTTAGGGAGGGCGCGATGTTTCAATCAGGAATTGCAGAGTGGTCGTACTACCTCGGCTGCGCCAGTGCGGCAGTGGCAATCGTTTACCGGGCATTGTGGTTTGGGAGTTTAGGTGCGCGCCTATTCGGCTCACCCCGAGTGGCTCCTCACCACCTGATGGAACTCAGCATACTGTTGTTTGTGGTCTCGATCGCAAGCAATGTGCATGCGATGGTTCATCGCGAGGAACCCAAAGCTGCCATGCGCAGGGCGGCGTGAGCTAGTCAAACCCCCTGATTCCGCCCACAGCGTCGAGGTGGACTGGAAGCGGCTGAGGCGCGGGCGTCGCCGGTGAGCCTTCGGAAGGAAACGACTAGGGGCGCGTAGATTCAAGAACAGCAGGTTTCTGTTTGTTACTAGCAATCTTGCCCTTCGCGCCACACTCCCACTCGACTGACAAATACGGCTGTCGTCTGTCCCTGCCCTGATGGCGTCCTACAGTTATCGATGTGATCCCAGCCTCATGCCTCTGAGCGCTGAAGGAAAGGCCGGAGTTCCCG
>QIAN01000455.1 GCA_003225005.1 Acidobacteriota bacterium
GGGGATTCGTCGTAGCGCAAGCGGGCGAAGACTCAGCATCAAAATGCCCCGGCACAACATGCGTGGAAGCCGTCGGACCAGCCAGCATGGGTTACTTCAGAGCTGTTCTCGGAGAGAATTCAACCTCTACTCTCAAATGTTCCAATTTCCGTCATTCGATCATCGATCGGGGTTTCCAAATGGTATGCCAGCAAGATTCGAAAAGGATACTCACACGGGTCGACCATTGGAAAGTCCCGAGATCGTGGCGGGTTGTGCGCCAGTTCAGCCTCACCTCAGTTGCATAATCCCCAACAAAATGGGGTTCGTCCCGTCTGGAAGCTGTGAAGAAATCGACGAGCAGAGCCTATAAGGTTATTGCGAAACCTGAGGCAGCCGCTACACTGCACGGGTGACGAGCCCTGATACGCTTCCTTCTCCGCGACTGGTTTCCATCGATCGCCGCCAGATGCTGCTGCGTACCATCGATGTCGAGAAGTTGATCGACGATGATCACCGTGCGCGCTTGATCTGGGAACTGGTAGGCCGACTGGATCTGGGTCTTTATCACGCCCAGATCGCAGCGGTGGATGGGCATGCCGGGCGCGAACATACCGATCCGCAGTTGTTAATCAGCCTGTGGCTGTATGCCTACAGCCGGGGGATCGGTTCGGCGCGCGAGATGGCGCGGCAGTGCGAGTATGAACCGGGCTGCCAGTGGCTTTGCGGTTTAGAGCCGATCAGTCATCGGACGCTGTCGGGCTTCCGCTCGGAGTGCAGGGCAGGGCTCGATGATCTGTTTGTGCAGGTGCTGGGCATGATGAGCGCCGAGGGGCTGATCACGCTGGAGCGGGTGACGCTGGACGGGACGAAGATCAAGGCGAATGCCGGAGGCAACACCTTCCGCCGCAAAGAGAAGCTGGCAGCGCATCTGGAACTGGCGCGCGAGCAGGTGCGGATACTCAACGTACAAGCCGAAGAGGAGGACAAGACCGCCACCCGCCGAGCCGCTGCTGAACGCCGTGCAGCGCGGCAACGGGCGAGCCGGTTGGAAGTGGCGGTGCGCGAAGTCGAACGGCTGCAACACGCCAAGAAACACGACCGCGAGAAGTTCGTGGCACGTGCCTCCAGCACCGACCCGGAGGCGCACGTGATGAGAAACGGCGAGGGCGGGACGGTGCCCAGCTACAACGTACAACTGCTCACCGACACCAAGCACGGCATGGTGGTGAATGTGGAAGCTACCACCGACGCCATCGATTACCGCCAGCTGGAACCCGCCATCGAACGTTGCGAAAAGATGCTGGGACAGAAGCCGAAACAGATCGTGGCCGATGGCGACTACACCAATCACGCCTCGGTACAGGCAGCCGCGGCTTGTGGCGTCGACTTCTATGGATCGTGGCAAGATAGTTGGAAGCCGGTGGAACGCGATGCCCAAGGCCGCAGCGCCGACTTCCTGGCCAGCGCGTTTCCCTACCATGCCGGACAAGATCGCTTCACCTGTCCCGCCGGACAGGTGCTCACCACCCATCACGCGCTGCTAAATCGCGAGAACGGGGTGCGTACGCACGTCTATCGTGCTCCGAAGAAGGCCTGCCCGAACTGTCCACTGCGCGGCCAATGCGCTCCGCAGCAGGCGCGGCCGGAGTGGCGGCGATCCATCACACGCCTCGAAGAACCTGCGGCTACGACGGCTTTCAAAACCAAGATGGCGACGGAAGAAGCCCGACAGATCTACGCGCAGCGCTCGCAGATCGCCGAGTTCCCGCACGCTTGGATCAAGGAGCGCTGCAGGCTACGGCAGTTCCGATGCCGAGGACGGCTGAAGGTAGCCATGGAAGCCACGTGGGCGTGCCTCAGTTACAACCTGACGAGGTGGTTCAGCCTACGGCGCAAGCTCAACCTGGAAACAGCCCGAGCCTAGCGGCGGGCTCAACGGCAAACACTCCTTCTGCAACGTGGGTGAAGACCTCAAGCCATGGTTGAACTGATTAGCAAGCGCGGTGTGCATATGAATACGCTCTCCCTTCGCCGCAGAGAAACCCATTTCTTCA
>QIAN01000456.1 GCA_003225005.1 Acidobacteriota bacterium
TGGAGTGCGCAGCCATTGCACAGAAGACGGTGCGCGTATGCTGTCACATAACGTGGGGGGATAGGAGTACTGGGTTCGGCACCGTGGAGGGACTCTTTGAGATGCTGGGCAGCCGCTTCCTAGGGGCTTCCCGGGTTCGTCAGTCCCGTGCTGCGCCGCATAAGCACCACTGCAAGCTCATCAACAAGCAAGGTTGTGGCTCGCTCCGGCACTTCGCAGCTCCGCCTCGACCACATCGATCAACTCGAAATCAACTCCATACTTCTTTACCAGCGCAGCCATGCGTGTGTTCGGTACGGAGGATTTGAGACCGTGTTTGACTTCAGCGGCCGATAGGGGCCGGCGGGCATTTGGTGTCTGTGTCGTCCGGTATTGCTGTTCATGATGGGAAGCACCGCGGGTGTCGGTGACCACGCCCGCCCGAAGTCCGGCACGTTGACCCAGTGTCCGTAAACGTCGAGATCTTCGCTGCCCACGTTGTAGCGATTCGTGTATTTCCACGATTGAGCGTTGCGGATCACTCCGCGAGCAATGTTCCAGGAATCCCAGCTGTCCATCGCAGGCGCGCCACCCAGCACGCTTCCCGCTTCTTGGGTTGTGCCACGTACAGTCGCGCCTTGTCCCGTCTCAACGCGGGCGCTCTCTTGAGGCGTGGGCATGTCGACCTCTCCCGCGCGCACGATCACTTGCGTCTCAAAACCCGTCACCTCGATGCGGTAGACGCCATCCTTGGAGGTCGGCCGGATGGCCGCATTAGGTGTGTCGATCTCGACTTCGGCCTCGGAATCCTTGAAGATCGTGTAGTAGGCAAGCCCTGCCCAATCTGAACCTGAATCTGAGCCCGCTGATACTGCACCCGCTCCACGGTTGCGATCTTTACCTGCGAATTGTTGCCGAGACGAAGGACGTTCGCGTGGTCAAGTTGTAGCTCAGCCCTGGAATTGTCTCCGGTCGAGATCCTGTCGCCGACGACCAAGGGCTGATTCAGCGCCGCTGCTGCCCAGTCCCCCGTGTCGCCACGCTGCGTCGAAACGTCGCCCTGGATCGCTTATGCGTGTCACTCCAGGCGAAATGCCCCCCTGCGCGCTTGAAAGAACGGTCAAGCATCCTAGTGAGAAGACCGGCACCAGAAAGTTGCATCTCATGCCCACCTAATCGGGAAAACAGCGTTATCGAGGGACTCTTGAACGAACAGCATTTGCAGGTGCCCTGCCAGGACGTGCAGCCCTTCAGGCCGCGCAAGTCCTTTGCTTGCAAAAACCGCACTGTGTCGATCTTATGTTGCCGGAGGATGGACTGGCCTATCCCAGCCATGAGTGGTGTTTTTCGGCCACCGGGCGCGCGCTATGCGGAAATCCGGAGTGCCCATGGCGGAGCGTCCGAGCCTGCTGCTCAGGGGCCGTTGCTGAAAGAATCCGCGCGTCGCCAAAATGTTGAGTTGGCACTTTCAGGAAACCAAGATTCACGGGGTCCACATTACTGACAAACTTCACATTAATCGACTAGCAAAACGTGAGGACGCGTATTAGGTTAGCAATGATTCCAGCGTCCCTTCTTACTGGCATTCGAAAGATCCTCCACGAGTTCTGCCGCGGTGATGCAGAAGGTCTCGAAGCCATTCTGGATGGCGCGATAGCCGATAGCGACTGCCAGATGGGTTTCCCGCGCCACACTATGGCGAAGAAAATCGATCCGCTCAACTGAACTGTTGCTCCCAAGCCTCAAGAACGGGGTCAGCAGCACCTCTGCCTTGCCATTCTCAGTCGCGAGAACCTGGCCGGCCTGCAATTCCGCAGAGCCGATCGCCTTCGAATCAAGCGTCTGCTCCCCGATCGACGCATACCCTTCCACATAGTTAAGGGTTCCTGGTATTGCCGAACGTCTGTCTGAGTTCGCGGACCACGCGGGCACAGACAGGGCCGCAATCAAGCAAACAATTCCCAGCTTCATAAACTCCTCTTATTAACTTGGATGGTTGTCTGCGATAGGGGATGCGCCGTCAATTGCCTGAAAACACAGGACATAAGACTATTAGCCCGTTCTTAGCAGCCCGACCCCTGGCTTCGTTAGCTCGCGACGAGATACACCCAGTCCTGCGCAACGGACACTTCCAGCGTCCAAACCGAGGAACTCGGAGGAGGCAGAAAAATGGACGAGAAGACTGCTCAACTATTACTCGATGAGTTGTTCCCAGCGCTCGAAACGTTGGAGACGCAGAGCGCAGCCATTCTGCAGTTCTTAAAGGACAAAAAAATAGCCAGCGATGAAGAACTGGCCGCATTTCTTGACCAGGCGGCGAAAGCTAGCAATGTCCGATGGCGGGCTGCTCGCGTGAGGATGGACCGCCAGCTGTCAAGCGCGACCAAAGCAGAGGAACCGGCTGAACAGAAAACTCCCGAAACGACTCAGAAAAGTCAGCGACAAACTCCGGAAACCACCTCCGCTACAGCTCGTGCCGGAGAGATGGAAAAACTTGACCAAGGCGGCCGAACGCCTGCCAGTCGTGAGAGGAAACAGAGCGAA
>QIAN01000078.1 GCA_003225005.1 Acidobacteriota bacterium
AATGTCACAAGATCGTTGGGCACAAACACCACATGATACTTACAGTCCCAACTGGAATGCGCTAACCTTTGATACGTTTCCGACATAACATCCTCCTTTTTCTGGCTCTCACCAAGCCACGGGGGATGTTATGCCGTAACGCAACGGTCAAACCTTTTCTGGTCTCACTGGTGGAACCAGTGGCTTACCTAAAATCTGAGTTAACGGAGAGCGCTGCTCCGGCGCTCCTGTAGCGAAGGGAATTTCGTAGGTCGCTGATTTCTTGATGGTTCCTATTCGGCAACCAACGTTGCTCTGCAGCACCCTTTTAGGGGTGACGTGTCATACCGTCACCCGGTGCCGCAGGCACCACTCTTCTTTTTGCCTCTTGGTCGTCCAAAAACCAGCCGGGTGGCGCTCGGCGTGGTCCCATCCGGCTGGGGTCACGACCGCCTGCCACGCCAAAGGCGCTTCCCGCAAATGCCCGGCTAAAACCACCGATTTCTTCGATGTTCCCTTGCACTTGCCTATCCTATTTCTTCCATGGTAACTACTACTCGTTATCCGTACGGTAGTTACTGGAGGCTGCTTTGCCAAACACCTTGGATCAGGTGCCCTTTGGAGGCGCCGAGTTTGCGGAGAACCCGGAGCCCCGGTGCCCCTGCATCTTGCTCTTAGATACCTCTGGCTCGATGAAGGGTGAGCCGATAGCCCAGCTCAACGAGGGGCTGGTCACATTCAAGGATGAGCTTTCGGCCGACGCGCTCGCGCAGAAGCGCGTGGAGGTAGCACTCATTACTTTCGGCCCTGTTCAGGTCCACTCTGACTTTCAGACCGCCGACCTATTTAGGCCTCCACACCTTGAGACTACAGGCGACACTCCCATGGGTGCAGCCATACTTCAGGCCTTGGCTATCTTGGATCAGCGCAAACAAGCCTATAAATCCAATGGAATCTCCTATTATCGCCCGTGGATTTTCCTCGTCACGGATGGTGCACCAACTGACGCCTGGAAGGAAGCTGCTAAGATGGTACACGCGGGCGAAGAGGCTAAGGCACTCTCTTTCTTCGCGGTCGGAGTCGAAGGCGCCAATTTTGAAACGCTCGAACAAATCACCGTTCGCAAACCGTTAAAGCTGAAGGAACTCCGCTTCCGAGATCTCTTCATCTGGCTCTCTAACTCACTGAGCGCGGTCTCGCGTTCCAACGTAGGCGAGCAGGTCCCTTTACAGAATCCCACCACGCCTGAAGGATGGGCTTCCGTATGAGCATGGGAGGCTGGCGCTATGTTGCCGCCTCCGTGATCGGAACTTCCCACGAAAAAACGGGCGGCGCATGCCAGGACGCAAATGATTGCCAGATCTATGCGCTGCCTGCTGGAGAAAAGGTCCTGGCTGCAGCTGTGGCTGACGGAGCTGGGAGCGCCGTTTGCAGCGGTGCAGGTGCGGCAAGAACATGTCGCGGGTTGATCGGCCTCATGCATGAACACTTGGATTCAGGCAGGACCGTCGAACAAGTCACCAAAGACACGGTCAGGCCTTGGATAACCACCATTCAAAATCTTCTGGAAGAAGAAGCCAAGGCGGTCTCCCGCGAACGCCGGGATTTCGCCTGTACAATCTTGGGTCTCCTCGTCAGTGAGTCTTGCGCCGCCTGCCTTCAAGTCGGAGACGGCGTGATAGTCCTCGCAGATTCCGAGGAACACGCTTATGGACACGTCTTCTGGCCGGATAGGGGTGAGTATGCTAATACCACGCATTTCGTAACAGAGGACGATGCCATCGAGCATCTTCAATTTGAATCCGTCAAGCGGCGGGTCGTGGAAGCGGCTCTTCTTACCGACGGATTGCAGACAATCGCACTCAACTACCAGCAACGAACCGCCCACGAGCCATTCTTCAAAGGATTGTTCGCACCACTGCGGACCGCGGAAGAAGGCTGCTCTCGCGAACTTTCCGAGTCTCTTGCGGCCTTTCTCACTTCGCCGCGCGTGAATGAAAAAACGGACGACGACAAGACCCTGGTTCTTGCCAGTCGCACCGATTCAGATTTGGGGATACTGGCGGTTTAAGCAATGCCACCGACGGCACTCTTTGACGACCAGGGAAGACGCGTCGGCCTGGGCGCGGAACTCGGCCGCGGTGGCGAAGCCGCTGTTTATTCCGTCGAGGGTCAGCCCGAACTGGTCGCAAAAATCTATCACGAGCCACCCGGCGCGGAAAAAACGGAAAAGCTCTCGCAAATGGTCAAACTCCAGAGCGAGCGCTTACTGGCCCTCTCGGCGTGGCCAGTCGGAACCTTGTTCATCGCTGGCAACAGGTCAATGGCCGGCTTTCTGATGAAAAATGTCAGCCGCTTCAAGGACATTCACCTTCTTTACAATCCGAAAAGCCGGACTCGCGAGTTTCCCCCGAAAGCCAACTGGCGATTCTTGATTCACACAGCTTCGAACGTCGCCAGAGCGTTTGCCGCAGTCCACGACTATGGCCACGTAATTGGCGACGTCAACCAGAGTAACATTCGCGTCTCCCCAGAAACGGCCATCGTGAGCCTTGTCGATTGCGATAGCTTTCAGATCTCCGCAAACGGAAAAGTTTATCCTTGCGAAGTCGGCGTCCCTTTGTACACTCCCCCTGAATTGCAGGACAAGGAATTCAGGGAAGTCGTCCGAACGCCAAATCACGATAACTTTGGACTCGCTGTCCTCATCTTTCACCTGATGATCATGGGCCGTCACCCATTCGCGGGCAAGTTCCTCGGCCGGGGCGAAATGCCCATCGAGAAAGCGATCGCCGAACAACGCTTCGCCTTTGCCAGGGACGCACAGCGCACCCAAATGCTGCCCCCTCCTGCCTGCATCACACTCGCCCACCTGCCTCAAGAAATTGGCGACCTATTCATCAGCGCTTTCGGTCCGGACGGTGCTGGGGGCGGCAGGCCTGACGGCAGGAAGTGGATTGCTGAGTTGGATGCACTGGCCAGCCAGCTGATCGTCTGTTCCAACAACAAGGCACATCTCTTTTTCAATAGTCTCCCTTCTTGCCCCTGGTGCCAGATCGAGTCATCCGGAGTTCTCTTATTCGTCGACTACACAATTGTAGGTACCACCACCGGGTTCAGCGTCGAAGTGATCTGGTCCCGCATACTCGCCGTCCCAAGTCCCGGCGCGGGCAATATTCCCTCCCTCCTCGGCTACATTTCCTCTGTTGAGCCATCCTCGCGCGCCAAGGCCGCGGCGCGCAGAAAGCGCTACAAGATCGCCGCTGTAGTCGTAGGTGCAATTGTCGCTTTTGGATTCGTCGTGTTCTCTTCGGATGGGTTTGCGTACATGTACTTCCTCGGTATGGGTGTCTTTCTACTGAAGAAATTCTTCGATAGTGACGCCCCGGACGAGTTCGGTCGAGCCGCGAGAGCCGCCGAAGCCCGCCTCCGAAACCTTCAATACTCCTGGCAGCGCGAAGCCTCTGGCGACGAGTTCTATGCCGAACTGGACAGGCTGAGGACTCTGACGGAGGAGTATCGAAAACTGCCCGAACGAAGGAAACAAAAGGTTCGCGAGCTCGAACGCGCGTTGTATGAAATTCAGCTGCGCCGCTACTTGGAGCAATTCGACATCGCCTCGGCAGATATTCCCCATATCAAAGAAGGGCGAAAAGCGATGCTCTCTGCATACGGGATAGACGACGCTGCGGACGTCTCGCGGTCAGCCCTCGAAACCGTTCCCGGCTTCGGGCATTTCCTGATCATACAGCTCATCACCTGGCGGCAATCTTTGGAGACCACATTTAAGTTCAACCCCAGCCGCGGCATCGACCCCGCCGACATTCAACGCGTGGACCACGAAATTGCCAAGCGGCGAGGCGAGATTGAAGCTCTTTTGTCCAAGGGTCCATCCGAGCTGAACGACCTCCGGCGGCGGATTATCGCCGCCCGCGGCCGATTGCAGGATCAGCTGGAAACGGCATTGATGGATGTGGCGCAAGCCCAGGCCGACGAACGCGCCGCAGTCTAGCTACGCTAGCATTCCGCCAGCCCTACTTCCCGCTCGTAATGTCGAGGAACACGCTATGGGGATTTGCCCTCGCAGGGGCTTCGAAGGGACTCCCCAATTCCCGATTAGGCATAGGTTGTCGCACACGCGCCGTCCTCCTTCATGGTCTTTAGCCGGTTCAGCGCGTTTATGTGTGCCACACACGCACACGGTTTTCTGCCCTTCAAAGCCTCCCTGCTCTGTCGAAGCAATGATGATATTAAGGCCTTCTCTCCCGAGAACCGTCGAGTCCCGGCTACTGTTTTTGGCAAGGGACGGTTTTTTTCCCTTGCTTCCCGTTTCTGCCCAGAGTCCACATAAATAAAAGTAATATGCCGAAGGAGAAGAATGAGAACAAGTTTTTGCCCATT
>QIAN01000453.1 GCA_003225005.1 Acidobacteriota bacterium
TGAAAGATTATTGACAAATATGCCTCTCTGTTCCATCGTCCGTTGAGCAACGCGCCTAAGCTCGCCAAATTCGAGATATCCCAAGTGTTGCACCCCGAACCATATGCCTGTGCCAAGTACCGCCAAAACCAATCCCAATGTGTGTCCGGCGGGCCACAAAAGAAACAGGCTAAGCAGCGCGAAAAGACCCGACACCGCATAAAGCACGATCACAACTTGCCGGGGCGACATGCCGCTCTGCAGCAACTTGTGATGGATATGCTCACGATCGGCCGTAAATACCGGTCGGCCGCCGATGAAGCGCCGCAGCACGGAGAGAGTGGTCTCAAGAATCGGCAGACCGAAAGAGACAACCGGAATAGCTACGGCAATGGCCGTGGGCGCCTTCTGAGCACCCGCCAACGCCAAGGCACTGAGCATAAATCCGACGAACAGGCTCCCGCAGTCACCAAGAAAGATGGTCGCCGGATTGAAATTGAAACGCAGAAAACCCAGGATTGCTCCAGCCAGAGCAATGGTCAGAAGCGATACGAGGGACGAACCGCTGAAGATTGCCACCACAAAAACGACCAATGTCGAAAACAGCGCAGAACCGGCGGCTAGTCCGTCCAGACCATCGATAAGATTGAACGCATTCGTAATCCCAATCACCCACAGAACTGTAATGGGAAGCCCAATGGGCCAAGGCAAGTGTCGCGCACCAAACAACACTGGCAGATCGAGAATCCTCAAACCACCAGCAAACAGCATGATGGCAGCAACAGCTTGAACCGCAAACTTCGTGTACGGTCCGACCGAATAAATATCGTCGTAGATGCCAAGCAGGAAAACTATGGTCCCGGGCACAAGAATCGTCAGCAGAACCTGCAGGAAAGGGCCAGAAACAAGTCCGGGGAAATGCCGACTGGCCAACAACGCAATCCCAAACGCAATCCCTAGACTGATTAGAAACGACAGGAATATGGACCCGCCGCCGAGGCGCGGTAGGGGAGTTTCATGCAGATCACGTTCTTGAAGAGGGGGAGCCACCCATCCGCGGCCCATAGCTAGATTGCGAACGAACCAAGTAAGGATGAGTGAGAAGAGCAGCGATATTGCGAAAGCAATGAAATACAACAGCGTCAACTAAACCCTCCGCAGCCAGAGACCAGAAACGGCATCAAACACACCAACCCGATCGCCCCCAAGCCAACTGCCCCGGGTGCCCCGGCACAACACTTGTTACCGCTCAAGAATATTCGCGAAGTAGTATGGGTAAGAAAGAACTATAACAACTTAAAGTCACGAGTTGCAATCTTCTTTTTCGGTACATCTTCCTTTTTTCGGTACCCTGTGAAAAAAACTCCAGGATGATTCGTACACAACGAGCGCGGTCCTCAGCGTTACATCTTCGTCAGGCTGATGTGATCCCTTCGGATGGTTCGAACTCATCCTCTTCAATCTGCCGCAGCAGAAACGACTAGGGACATACGTACCTTAGAAAGAACCTGAGCTGCGATCCACTCGAACGTCACGGCGAGCCCTTGCTCTAACTGGATGGAGGGTTCCCAACATCCGAGTTCTTTGGATACACAACAAAATTCAAAATGCAGTTTCCGCGCATATTTCAGGCGATGCTGCAAGAAAGATGAAATGTAATGGACAAATTCGGATTGTATGTCTGTGCCGCTCGGCATTAGAATCATCTGATCCATGCAGTGCATTCAGAAAGTCTTCTCGCACCTCTTGAGCCAAGTGGTTGTGCTTGGCATCGTTGGATCGCTCCAAGTCGCTGTAGCGCAGAACAGCCGCCCTCTGCAAGAACCTATTCACCAAGGCAACGTAACGACGGGATCATCAACAATTGACCCGCGACCTCTCTCTGGATCCCCAGAACGAAAGACTGCTCCAGCCAATGGTTCCGCACTCGTCATCGGCCCCGGGGATGAGCTGGAGGTCACGGTGTACGGCGCACCTGACCTTTCCGGACACACCCGTGTGAGCGCAGATGGAAACATCTCCCTGCCCCTGATCGGGTATGTTCGAATCGCTGGCCTCAGTAGCAGTGAAGCGGAAGGGGCTATCGAGGCTGTGTTGCGTCAGAATAACCTTGTGAACGACCCGCAAGTCTCGTTATACGTTAAGGAATACACCAGCAGCGGAATTTCCGTAGCGGGAGAGGTTACCAAGCCCGGTTTCTATTCCGCTGTTGGCCCACACCGGCTGTTTGATGTGTTGCAGGCCGCCGGCGGCCCCACGGACAGA
The DNA here is from genome assembly GCA_003225005.1 of Acidobacteriota bacterium. Taxonomy (GTDB): domain Bacteria; phylum Acidobacteriota; class Terriglobia; order Terriglobales; family Acidobacteriaceae; genus Sulfotelmatobacter. Next base: position 2,245 of record QIAN01000453.1, read on the forward strand.
GCTGCCAATAAAGTCGTAATCAGCCACCGAGACCAAAGAGACGCGACGACTCTCTCCATTTCGAAAAACCCCGCCGAAATGACCGCCAGCAATGTCGAGCTACAGCCCGGCGATACGGTTGTAGTCCCGAAAGCGGGCATCGTGTACGTGCTGGGAGAAGTAACCCGGCCGGGCGGATACGTATTAAATTCCACAGGAGGAATTACGGTCTTGCAGGTCGTAGCTGTCGCCGGCGGCCCGACACACGTGGCCTCGGCCGGAAAAACCAGACTGCTTCGTCGTACTGAGAATGGATTTCAAGAGCAACAGATAGACGTGACGAAACTACTACGTGGCAAGGCTCTCGATATTTCCGTCCGGGACGAGGACATACTGTTTATCCCCAGTAGTCGGATCAAGACAGCGCTGAATGCCAGTTCACTGATTGCCACTGTTGGAACCGCCGCGATATATCGTGTTCCCTTCTAGTCTCCTGTCCCAGAAATAAGTGAACTAAATCGTGCGGGGTTGCGTCTAAGATGTAGGAGGCTTAGATGCGAACCGGACGGCCCAAACAGGCATTGAGTTTGACCGAAGAAGAGCAAGATCGGCTCCAATCCGGGCCCCGATGGCCACGATCCCGGGGTTGCAGCCATCGTCAGCGTAAACTTTCCACCTTTCACAATCTCTGCGTGCCGGACCCATGCCCGGTCGAGTATTTCGCCATTTAACTCTGCGGCAATTACATATTTGTTCGCAGAGGATATGCCCTGGCTTCGATCCCAAACGTCTTGCCATGCCCCACGTGCAGCGTCACCTTTGGAAACGCTGGCCTCCCCGCTAAATACCCCGTGGTTTGAGCGTGCTGCCATCGCTAATGGTGGAACTCTCGAATTCATAATGGGGCGCACCCCGAATAAAAGCTGGGCTCCCGAGTTTACCCCGCCTTCCGTC
>QIAN01000079.1 GCA_003225005.1 Acidobacteriota bacterium
CAAACAGATGGCCATTCCATAGAGCTCAGATTTACGTAAATTGCGGGCTGAACAATTCATGGCTTCATCGCGTGACCTGGGTTAAAAACGATCCCACGATCTCTAACAGGGGTGGCAGCAACCGTCAAATTGACCTCGATCGGAACAGGGCTCTCAGTTTTTTAGTCACTGTCAGTTTTTAGTGCTTGACGCTACATTTCCCGCGCGCTGAGTTGCCATACGCGCAAAAACTCTTCCAGCGCTTCCGAAACCGCAGCGACAGTGGGGGCACCCGCAACGACCTGAGCTCGGAGACCCACATCGCTCCGCCGCCCGGATTAGACCACATCTACATACATCGCCCTATTTATGAAATCTTTGGTACGGTGATAGCATCTTGTACGTCCCTGCGAAGATCTCTAGTTTTCCGCGAAAAATCTGCCTGTTAAATCCACGCAGCCCGCGGCTGTTGAGCGACACCGCGTAAACCGTAGGATGATTGGGCGAGAGGAAGCATCATGCGTATAATCCCCCCCCTTACGTACTCTCCTGTTCGCACTTGTCGTGCTGGCCGTGTCAAGCGCGTCGTTCGCGCAGATCCGGATCTCGGTGACGTTCGGTCCGCCCGCACTGCCTGTGTACGACCAGCCACTTTGTCCGGGCGACGGTTATCTCTGGGCGCCCGGTTACTGGGCCTGGGACGATGACGACGGCGACTATTACTGGGTGCCGGGCACGTGGGTGCTGGCTCCCGAAGTCGGTTTCCTGTGGACTCCGCCCTATTGGGCCTGGAGCGATGGCGCTTTTGTTTTCTATGAGGGCTACTGGGGTCCGCGTGTGGGTTTTTACGGAGGAATCGTTTACGGCTTCGGCTATTTTGGTTTTGACTTTGTCGGCGGACGTTGGGACGGCGATCGATTCTTCTACAACCGTGGCGTCATGAACGTTAATGTGGTCAACGTGCGTAACGTCTACAACGAAACCGTCGTGAACAACGTCACGGTGAATCGCGTGAGCTATAACGGTGGACCAGGCGGCGTCAACGCGCGTCCGCGTCCGCAAGACGAGATGGCGGCGCGCGAGCGGCATATCCCGCCTGTGGCGGTTCAAACGCAACATTTCCAAGCTGCGCGCAGCAACCCGCAACTGCGGGCCTCTGCCAACCACGGCAAGCCGCCGGTCGCGGCTACGGCCCGGCCAGCAGAGTTTCACTCCGCAGTGCCCGCAAGAGAGGCCGGAGCGCCTTACAACCCGCCTGCCAATCGTGCGGCTCCGCCACGAGGCGGTGAGAACAGGACGTCTCGCGGCGCGGTCCATCCGAAAGACCTGCCGCCGTTCGAGCGTCCCGCTGCTGCCAATTCAGGCGACCCGAATCGCGATCGTAAATACCAGCAGCAGCAGCAAAAAATGTTTGCGAAGCAGGAGCAGGACCGCCAGAAACTGCAGCAGAAGCAGGATCAGGAACATCAGCGGCTGACGCAACAGAAGGCCAGCGAAGCAAGACAGCAGCAGGTGGAGCAGCGGCATCAGCGGCAGACGGAACAATTGCAACAAAGACACGTTCAGCAGCAGCAGCGTTTGCAAGAAAAGCAGCAGCCCCCCCGGCAGAAGTAGTCGGCCGGGCTCGGGGCTACCAGCGAATGCGAAAGTCGCGGGGATGAACGTGAAATCCCTGCAATTGCTGTGAACATGCGGTGATAGCGGGCTTCCGCAAAGAGCTTGAGCAGATGAATTCGAGCAGGAGATCGCCGGGGCTCCGCGTACCTCGCGAGCGCAAAGCATGGATACGCTCTCTTCTATGGGGCATGGTCATCCACAAAAGACGAGAAGGGGAGGTGCCCAGCGATTGCTAACGGAGCGCCAACTCGGAACCAAACTCCGACCGGCGAGTTTTGCGGTCACTGGAAAACCGAGACGGCTGAAGACGGTACCCGTTGCGGGTGCGGATCTTGTATCTCTTCATCTGGTCGCCCACCAGTTTTACCGTGATCGCGCGCCAGCCAGAGTTGGGATTGGGCTTGGGGTAGTAGCTTAGGGAATAAAGGTGTGCCAAGTCGTCCCGGATGGAAGCAAAGGCTCGCTTTTCGTCTCTCCAGCTCTTGGCGAAGTAGGCCTTCCCGCCCGTGGCCGCAGTCATGCGCTCAAACACCGCGGTGGACACGGGCTCCAACTTGGCTTCTTGGGTACTGATCATGTATATGGAAACTCCCGCGGACTGGGCGAATTCGGCGACATCCTCGGGCGGTACTACGCTGGAGTTGTCGGGGCCGTTGGAAAACACCACCACGACTTTCCTGCCCGTGTACTGCGCCGCATCCTTCAGCGTCAGCAACAGGGTGTTGTAGAGTGCCGCTTCGTCTCCGGCCACCCTTGAGCGCACGGCGCGCAGAACTTGCGACCGGTCGGAGGTAAGAACGGCGGCTCGAGAGATATCTCGGCTGTAGGAATAGAATGCGATCTTGTCTGCGCTTCCCAGCGAACGAACAAACTCGGCGATCGCATCCTGCGCGAAGACAAAGTCGCGATACATGTAATTGCTGGTATCAAACAGAACGAACACATCGGCGCCGGCCATCAAAGAATCGAGACTGTGAAGCGGGTCCCCTACAGACGAGCCCTTGGTCAAGTCACCGGCCTGGCCCGCGGATCGTTCGGGCCCAGCAGACTCGGCGAGACTATGCGCCGGTTCGTTGCCTTCCGCAAATGTGGCGACCTTCTCTGTGATCCCATCCTCAATGATGGCAAAATCCTTGGGGCGAAGGCCCGTAACGTAGTTCCCCTTCTTGTCGGTCACTGCGACGTTGAGCTGTACCATATTGACGACCACATGGAGATCGGGGCGCTCCTGAGCTTCCACTCCAGTTCCATAGCCGAAGAATAAACCGAGGGAAAACCAAAGAGACGGAAGGGTGGTCCTCACCATAGTTCCTAAGTTCCTACTCTGCGAGCCCGTCTATTGGGGATCGCTACGTTACCGTAAATCAACTACAGGCAGATCACGGCCTAGACGCGCCGGCACTCGTGAGCGAACCCATCTTGCCCTTCCGAAAGTCTTCACCCGTTTCGTGCATCGCGCGAAGGAGCGCCGGCCAGTCTTCGAAGTCGGTTGCGAAGATCTTCTCGACCATGTGTCGGGTCAGATCCGGCACCAGATGGTTTAGCGTCACAGCAGAATACCCGGTTTCATCGGCCAAGCGAGCCCAGTACAGATTGGGCGAATCCCAAGACTCCGCCAGAAGACGGCTGGAGTATCCCGAGAACGCGGGCATAGGCCCAATGTTCAGGAGTTCGCGGCCGTACGTTTGAGCCAAGCTGGGATGCGGTACACCAAAATCGCGGGACAAGCGGCTCCAGTTGACCTGTTCGGGATGCTGACGAAAAAGATCTTGCAGCTCTTGGGTCGCCGTTCCCCAGGAGCCGATTTCTCTCGGGTACCTGCGCTGAAACTCCGCCGTCAGATAGAACGTATCCGCTGGCGTCATTCGAGGGAGTATTTCCGATACGTGGCCGGCTCGCAGACCCTGACTGACTTGCTCTGCGCGCTGTGGAATCATACGATCCGACAGAATGGCCATCACCTTGCTGCGCAGTTCCTCATCCTTTGAGGAAGCGGTCATGAGTTCTTCCCCAGTCCGCTGATACAGCGCGACCGCGTGCAGCTCGTTTTGGCTGACGTCCCACCAGCGCGGCAAGATCGCACTAGTCAACAGAACCGGCGTCAATTCCTGCCAAATGAGAGCTTGGACACTCTCCGGCTGTATGAAGTCCTGCTCGAGCTCGGACAGAACATATGGGAGATCAGCAAGAGAGCCGACAAAACGAGCGCCTCCGCCAGCAGGAGAACCTTGGCCAAAGAGCTGCGGCGCCTGCCAGACCGACTTCATGCCCATGACTGTTTCTGCAGCAAAATCGTGGGAGCGCACGAAGAGCGGATTGTTATGCAGAGCCTGGGCGCCGGGTGGCTCATAATAGGCATAATTCAGACCCACAAGAGCGTCTCTCAAGAAAGAAGCGAGCTGCCCGCGAGCCCCTTCGAGTTGGGCGTGCGAAGCCGTGCCGGACCGGAGCACCTTTGCCAGGTCGGTCCGCATCTCCACATCGGTGTGCTGGGTGTTATAGATTTTTGGAGCCCATTCCGATCTCTCGCCGCGAGTGAAAATCGGTCGCGGCATCTCGAATTCCCGTAATTCTCCAGCCAGATGGATGGCGAATTCGTTCACGGTTCTCCCTTGAGACCTTTCGCTCAAGGCGTCGCCCAGAGCAAACAATGTGTCAAGAGAGACCAGTCGCTGGTCGTCCAATACAGAGCGGATTTTGCTGGCTAGCTCCTGGTGTATCCTCTTCCCTTCCGCAGTAGTCTGCCGAGGTCCCGCGAGCAACCCGATGATTTCATCCTGAGAGCCGTTGCCTTTGCCGGCGGCAAACCGAAACAATTCTCCGAGAGAAGCTCGCCCCGCGTCATACAACTGGGCTGCTGATCGAATTCTGGCGAATGGCTTGACCACCTGTTGCCAAGAATCATCCATTTGCGGGTTCGAGATCTGTCCCTGACGGGCCAGGATTTGCCAGATTCCAATAGTTGCCTGAAACGTACCCAGCGCGTTGCCACGCACAGGATTGGGAACGTTGTTCAGCGACTCAGCCGTTTCCAGGAACAGCACAATGGATGCGTCACTCAACTCTGGAAACTCGGAAAGAACCGGATACTGATTACCAAACTCCGCGAACTTGCGTGCCAACAAGTGTACCGTCGCAGGGGCAAGGCGATGTTCGGGAGATCGTCTGCTTTCAAGTTCGCTGATCGCCATGTAAATCTGCAGCGGCCCATCATCGGTCGTCCCCCGGGAAAGTGCGAACATTGTTTGCATGAGCTGATCCGGACTGGTTAGGCGGGCGCCGCGCCTGCCCCATTCGCGCACGATGTGAGAGTCGCTCTTTTGGCGAAGAATGTCTTTCCACACCTCGAGATTTCCGGGAACAAGCGGTCCGCCGCTGGCCTCCCAGTGAAGGCGAGTAACCAAAAGCAGCAGCGCAGGGGCCGGTCTGAACGAACCGGTTGTGGCACTGGCCGAAGGATCCGGAGCCCGCAATGCATCGTAGAAAAGCCGCAGCCGATGCGGTTCGGTGAAATACGCCTGCTCACTTCTTGTCACCCGAGACAGCACATCAAAATAAGCGGTCAGCCAACCCTTGTCCCTAGCCAACAATCTCTGGATGAAAGCCGCGGGTGATGCCGGGCTAGCCCCTACTAAATCCTTCCACGCGGACTCTGCGTCCGGCCCTCCCGGAACGACGACCTGCCCCGCGCGGATGCAGATGTGGCTCCCGTAAAAATCAATGACTGCGGCATAGGGGAGCAGTTTCTTGATCCCAACCGTTCGCTGCAAGACGCTATTGGTTTCGGGATCGAGCTTGGAAAGGCCCCAGTAGAGGCGTGCGAGGGCCGGGTCGCTCAAGATCGTGCCGATCAAGTCCTTGCTGGTTTCTTTGTAGTTCTTCTTGCTCGCCATGGTCCAGTCGCTTGCGGCGAACAGGACCGGTACGGGAGAGGGGGGGAACGGGTACTCGAAAGGTTTGCCTCCTTGCAACGTCTGCTCGAGTTCCGGCAGAGGGAACCCGGAATCGATCGTCAGGAAAGCCCTTTCCGGATCCGCCGTCTGCAAGGATGTGCCCGGCTCTCCGCAGTTTGGTCGGGTCTGATAACCAAGAATGCGCAGAAGTGGTCTTGCGTCATCACAATTTGAAACGCGGATTATCATGCCATCGGTTGCGGCGAGGCCTGCCAGTTCCCTGGCCTGCACGACGTACCGGCTCAGCAGGATGAGAAATTCAGTTCGCCGGCCGGAGCCGTCATAACCTTGCGCGAACACGTTCCGGCTCAGCAAGGGCAGCACTTCTTCGGGCGCAATCTTTTGACTGATCCCCGCCATGCGCAGAAAAGAGCGCAGCGGACCTGCGATCACGAACTCCGACGAGGCCGCGACCGGTCCGTCTTGTGGAGACCAGGTCGCAGCCCCCTCGGATGGGCTCGAAACAGCGCCAGCAAAGTCCCTGGCGTTGGCAGGTAAGCAGCAGCTAGAGACGACCGAAGCTACTATAAGAATGGAGAAGCAAAGAGGGGATTTCACGGCTGGATTCCTCTCGGAGCCGGCGAGATCTCATCCGGGAGTGGGTCGCGGAGAGCGGGGATTGTCATTCATCCGCGAAACCGAGTCACGCCGACTCCCGGGCTTGTGATCCTGGCCCCTGATTCCAAATTCCCAATGTCGGCCAACTTAACCTATCTTTCTCGATTATCCAAGCAATTTCGTCAGTTTCTTCGTAGGTTTTCTTTTACGGCATGAGTATCGGGGAAGTGGGCCGTTTTGCCACAGTTGGGCACGATGCCGGGCCGGGTCAAGTTGTCGTCCACGAATTACCCGAATGATGACTGTGGCACCGTCAAACGGATCAGCCACCGTCCCGGTAAACAGGCCACATTCCAGGGATACAGACATGAACAAGTCCTTTTTGCCGGGCTTCTTGAAATCGGCCGCCAATTAGGTTGCAGCTCGTATGACGAACTGGTGCGCACCGCAAGAAACAACTTCTTTGTTTTCATCCACCCTGGTGAACCCGCCTACGGCGAGGCACGGCGGCCATTTAAAGCATGCGCGTCATATTTGAGCCACTCGTCGGATACGCAAACAGCACGTGCCTTAAATCGGTGGCCCGCATCCCGGAACGGATGGCAAGCGCGAAGAGATTGATGACTTCACCGGCCTCGCTGCCCAAAATATGAGCGCCCAGAATGCGGTCCGTTCCTTCTTCCACGAGCACTTTGTAGCCGGAATATGTTTCCGCCACCCGCCGGGACGAATACCAAATCGAGGTCATCTCCTTCCTCACCCTGAACTTAAGGTTTTGCTCACCTGCCTCGCGTTCACTGAGACCGACAGCAGCGAGCGATGGGATCGTGAAAACGACCGACGGAACGCCGAGGTAATTTGGTCTCTGATGGTTTCCCTGCAATAAGTTTGCGGCCACAATCAACCCTTCATAGCTCGCAACAGGAGCCAGCGGTGAACCTCCACTATCTGCGGCATCTCCCGCCGCGTACACAGCTGGAATCGACACACTTTGCAAGAATTCATTGACTCGCACCCCCCGCTTCGCCCATTCGATCCCCACAGCATCCAGATTCAGGTCGTTGATCTCGGGCACGCGACCCGCAGAATGCACAACCATATCCGACTGAAATGTGGCTGTCTCCCCCGCGGCCAATGCCTGGACAATCAACTGAGACGAGCTTTTTTCGATCCCTATGGCTTCGGTTCCGAGATGAACGTCGATGCCGAGGTCGCGAGTTCGCGCAACCAGCTGGTCAACGAGATCCGGGTCAAAAAGGGCAAGAGGACGCGGGCCACGGTGTAGGACTGTGACCTGCGATCCCGCAAGCGCCGCTACATGCGCGAACTCAAAGGCGATATACCCGCCTCCGATAAAGAGAATCCTCCGCGGGAGTTCATTCAACTCCATGAACTGATCGCTTGTTGTAAGGTGTTCAGCGCCGGGAATCCCCACGTCTGCCGGTACCTCCCCGGCTGCGATAACGACGTGCCGCCCCTCCAATGTCTCTTCCCCTACTTGTACCGTAGTTGGACCGGCGAAGCGGGCCCGACCATGGAACGCCGCGATGCCAGCTTCCGCGAACCCGTCTTCGCGACGTCTTGGAACAGGTTCAGTGAAAGAACGCTTGAAACGCATTAACTCGGGCCAATCAATCTGAAGCTTCGCGGCCTGAATTCCCTTTCCTTTCATGCGGCGAGTCCAGTCAACGGCTTCGGCAGCTCCGACCAGCACTTTCTTTGGATCGCATCCCCGGAGAGCACAGGTACCTCCGAACGGCCTCGAATCCACAATCGCAACCTGCCATCCTGCTTTGCGACAGCGCGACGCCACCGCGGAGGCTGCTGATCCGGTTCCGATTGCGATCACATCAAATTTTATGGTCATGTTTCCCTCGAGGCATTTCGCATTTGTTCCGGCAAGCTGAAACACTGCCGCGCCCGGCTTCGAGGCTTTGGATTCCGGGCTTCCGTTTCACAGCACAGTTTAGACCTGTGAATTGCTCGTCACACATCGGCTATGCAAAACTTGTCAGTTCCGCAAAGAATACGAATAACGGTTGGGTCCGAATCAACTCAATTCGGACCACAGGGAGGGAACAAACGATGTCGTATCAGCCTATCGAGAATTACGGAATCATCGGCAACATGCGCACGGTCGCCCTGGTGGGCATGAATGGTTCGATCGACTGGTACTGCTACCCACAGTTTGATTCGCCCAGCATTTTCGGAGCGATCTTGGATGACAAAAAGGGTGGGCGATTCCAAATTTCCGCCGGCGCCGGCGGCGTCCGGCACAAGCAGTTCTATTGGCCTTCCACCAACGTCTTGGTTACGCGCTTCCTGTTGGCGGATGGAATCGCGGAGCTAGAAGACTTCATGCCGGTGGGTTTACCCTCCGACTCACCTGGGCACCATCGTATTTGTCGCCTTATACGCTGTGTCAGGGGTGCTGTGCGTATTTCGGTCTCCTGCCGTCCGGCCTTCGACTATGGACGACAGACCCATGACACCCAAATAGAGGCTAACGGGGCGACATTCAAGTCGGGCAGCGTGCGCCTGGCGCTTTCAACCAGCGTACCCCTCAGCAATGACGGGCAAGGTGGGGTATCCGCCGAGTTCGTCCTCGCAGAAGCAGAATCGCAAGTCTTCATTCTTAGGGACGACTGCCCCGACGGCGTTCCCTCTCCGCCGTCCGAGAAGGGTGCTGAGGAGCTGCTGCGAGGCACTGTGAAATTCTGGCATGACTGGCTCTCCTCCTGCACTTACCACGGGCGCTGGCGGGACCAGGTGCAAAGATCAGCCTTGGCGCTGAAGCTTCTTACCTTTGAACCTACCGGCGCGATCATTGCCGCGCCAACCGCGAGTTTGCCTGAAGTCATCGGAGGGGCGCGCAACTGGGATTACCGTTACACCTGGATGCGAGATGCCGCCTTCACGGTCTATGCATTTCTGCGCATCGGCTTCAGAGACGAGGCTGCTGCCTTCATGGGCTGGATCGAAGATTACGCGTCCAAGCACGCCAATCCGAAAGCCCCCGGCGCAGTCGTCTTCAGGATCGAGGGCGATACCCAGCTTCCCGAGCTGACGTTGGAGCACTGGGAGGGGTATCGCGGATCCCGACCCGTCCGCATCGGCAATGCAGCTGTTTCGCAGTTCCAGGGAGACATCTACGGCGAGCTCATGGATGCGTTCTATCTAGCCAACAAATACGTCAGCCCCACCGCCTACGACGTTTGGGTAAAGGTCCGCGAGCGTTTGGAGTGGATCTGCGGGAACTGGCAGCTTCCCGATGCCGGTATTTGGGAGATGCGCAATCGCCAGGAACATTTCGTCTACTCAAAAGTCATGAACTGGGTTGCCCTAGATCGCGGCATCCGTCTGGCCGAAAAGCGTGCGCTTCCAGCCGATCGCACAAAGTGGACGCGCGAGCGGGACCGTATCTACGAAGAAGTGATGACCCAAGGCTGGAACGAGAAACGCCACGCCTTTACGCAGTTTTACGGCAGTGAGGACCTGGATGCGTCGCTCCTTATCATGCCGCTCGTCTTCTTCATGGCGCCCACCGATCCGCGGATGATCAGCACAATAAACGCCATCCTCAAGAATCCGCGAGATGGAGGTCTCCTCAGCGACAGCCTTGTGTATCGCTATCCGCCGCAACCCCGCATTGATGGACTTCCGGGAGAGGAAGGCACTTTCAACATGTGCTCTTTTTGGCTGGTGGAGGCGTTGACGCGCGCAGGTCTGGCAGACGCCGGCAAGTTGGATCACGCCCGGCTGCTGTTTGAACGCGTGTTGGGTTATGCCAATCATCTCGGGCTTTATGCAGAACAAACAGGCTCGCAAGGCGAGGCGCTGGGTAATTTCCCCCAGGCCTTTACACATCTCGCGTTGATCAGCGCCGCATTCAATTTGGACCGGATGTTGGGGAGCCAGGTTTGAACAACGCGGGTCTTTTGATACAGCATTAGGAGGAGTGCAATGCCGGATCTCAGACAAGGATGCACGACAGGTAAGTCCTCGGAAGACACCGCACCATCCGATGCTCTGGTTCTATTCGGAGCGATGGGAGACTTGGCCCACAAGAAGATTTTTCCAGCTCTTTGTCACATGGTTCGACGTGGTCATCTGGATGTACCCGTGATTGGCATCGCCAGAGCCGGGCGCACGAACGAACATCTCAAAGAGCGCGTGCGCGACAGCGTCCAGCAGCAAGGCGAAGACGTCGACCAAGAAGCCTTGGCTAAGCTTCTGAAGTTGCTTCGCTACGTCGGTGGTGACTATCAGGAACCTGCGACCTTTGACTTATTGAAGAAAACCCTCGGCGGAGCCACCCGTCCTGCTCATTATCTGGCGATTCCGCCCGATCTCTTTATGAGTGTGGTGGAATCTCTCGCAAAATCGAATTGCATGAAAAATGCGCGGGTGATTGTTGAAAAGCCTTTTGGACACGATCTCGCCTCAGCGCAGCGGTTGAATGCGGCCCTTCACGCCGTGCTTCCGGAATCGAGAATCTTTCGTATCGACCATTACCTGGGCAAGGAGGCAGTCCTCAATCTTCTATTCTTTCGCTTTGCCAACAGCTTTCTGGAACCGATTTGGAACCGGAATTACATCGAGAGCGTGCAGATCACCATGGCAGAAAAGTTCGGCATCGAGGGCCGGGGAAAGTTCTACGATGACACCGGCGCGATCCGGGATGTGGTGGAGAACCACATGCTTCAGGTCGTGGCTTTCCTCGCGATGGAGGCTCCCACCGGCCTGTATTGTGATTCCATCCGAGATGAACAGGTTAAGGTGTTTCGCACCATTCCGCCGTTGGACCCGAAACATCTTGTTCGAGGGCAATTCAAGGGATATAAGAACGAAGAGGGAGTGGCACGGGATTCCGCCGTCGAGACGTTCGCTGCTGTGCGCCTCGAAATTCGATCTTGGCGTTGGTCGGGCGTGCCGTTCCTGATCCGCGCGGGAAAGTGCCTTCCGGTTACGGCGACCGAAGTACTGATCAAACTCAGAAAGCCTCCACTCGACACTTTGGCCGGCAACACTAGCAATTATTTCCGCTTCCGCTTAGGGCCGGGTGATGTCTCGCTGAGCCTGTCTGCTCAAGTAAAGCGGCCCGGCGAAGAACTGGTCCCAATGCCGGCAAAACTCACGGCAGTCGAAACACAAACTGCGGACGAAGTGGATGCCTACGAGAGACTTCTGGGGGATGCCATGCACGGGGATGGCATGCTGTTCGTACGGGAGGACGCAGTAGAGGCGGCTTGGGCCATCGTTGAGCCAATCCTAGATAGTGGCAGCGCTCTACATTCATATGAACCTGGGTCGTGGGGACCTCATCAGGCGGACCGTTTAACCACGGACGTAGGCGGGTGGCACACCCCGGAATAGCACAGACACGGTAAGGTTGGCGTGGGTCAACGCTCTTTTCGTTGGTGCCTTCCTTCGTGGTTGCATGGTCTTTTGACTCGATGAACGTTTCTTTTGCGACCTGCGATGAACGACTTGCCGCCCTTGCGCGGCGCTCTTGGTGGACTTCGCCCCCTTTCAAGGATTCCGGCGCCTTCCTGGCCCCGATCCAGAGGCCCGCCGCGCCCCCGGCACCTTGCCGATCCGAGGATCCCCGGCCAGGACGAGATCGCAGGCGCGCAGCGCTGCCTCCTCGAAATCCGCCGCACCAGTCGGAATGACCTGCCAGCCCGTTACTGCCTTCCCGAGTACATGAATGGATCGCATGTTCGGTAACTCGCGGCGCAGACTCTCGTGGTGCTGCTCGGTGGTGGCGAGCCACACCCCGTTGTCTTCTGTGTTCTCGTGCTTGTCCCGGAGGATCAAGACGATTTTGTCTCTAACGTAGATCGCGAGGCAGCCGAACATGGGGCGGGTGTGCGGCAACAACGCAGAAATCGCGTCGAGCACGAACTCATGCGGGACGGGCTTGCGGTGCTTGATGTGGTAGAGGGTGTCGCCCGGCGGCAGAGAGGGTGTTTTGCGGCGAGGCTTCGACATCGAACTTATGATACAGACCAATTGTCCAGTTCGTCGTGATGCAGCTGCAGCCATCGACTTTCGGCGAGTAACGCTGGCCACCCGACCTTCTGCGGCGACTCCGGAAACAGAACGCCGGAAGGCATGCCGCCGTTCGAGGGTCTCGCTGCTGCCAACTCAGGCGACCCGAATCGCGATCGTAAATACCAGCAGCAGCAGCAAAAAATGTTTGCGAAGCAGGAGCAGGACCGCCAGAAACTGCAGCAGAAGCAGGATCAGGAACATCAGCGGCTGACGCAACAGAAGACCAGCGAAGCAAGACAGCAGCAGGTGAAGCAGCGGCATCAGCAGCAGACGGAACAATTGCAGCAAAGACACGTTCAATCAGCAGCAGCGTTTGCAGGAAAAGCAGCAGCCGCCCCGGCAGAAGTAGTCGGCCGGGCTCGGGGCTACCAGCGAATGCGAAAGTCGCGGGGATGAAAGTGAAATCCCTGCCATGGGCTGTGAACATGCGGTGATAGCGGGCTTCCGCAAAGAGCTTGAGCAGATGGGAAACCTTGGGCGGGTTGGCCCATTCTTCTGTCCGCTTCTTGACTAAACGAACGTCCCGCCACGTAGCCGTTTCCGTCCAGTCGTCGTGAGTTTCCACTTGTAGATCCTCAACCAGTTGAGCCATCAGAAACGGATTGTGGCCGCAGTCGATCACTGGAGGCCATCGTGCCGTTGAGTCAACATACTTCGCTTGGTAAGGATTTTTACGACGATGCAGCGCGTAGTACATGCGCTCGCCGATGCCGTACGTGAGGTTGAGATAAAGAAGGTCAACAAACTCGCGGACGTGATCGGGCCTCCATCGTGGGTACCGCGACGATCTTGTCGTCATGTTTGGCATGGTCACCGATCCACTCCCAGGTAACTAGCCGAGCCTTGTACTTGCGGGATTTCTTGTGGAACATGCTTCTCCCAAAGAACAGCCTCAAACGATAAACGAGGCATAGGGTGGACGACCGCTGTTCTCTCTGGAGAACGTCACCTGATCACAACAATCCAACCGACAAGGAGAAAACCATGAGCGCAAAACTATTTAACTACTTTGATGATTGTGAAAGCGTAGTTCTGGAATGCCACAAGTGCCACTGGACGGGCACATTTGAGCAGGGGTCAGTGGGGTACTATGCGGAACTTGCGGACTGTAGTTGTCCCAACTGCGATTTCTTCGATGCACCGCGCAATCGTGAGTTATCCCACCCGTCGGGTCTCTTGAAAAACGTAACACCGCACATCCTGCGGCACACCATGGCCACCACGCTGCTTTTCAACGGTTGCCCCATCGGCTTTATCAAAGAGATTCTTGGCCACGACAATCTTGAAACGACCTGCCAGTACTACCTAGGCGTGGATAAGAAGGCTGCCAAGGAGGCGCATCGTAAGTATCTCAATTTTTAGAAGACACCGTTCTACGTTTATGGCTGCAGCGGTTTCGCAAACTGTGGTTCATAGTTATCTTCCCTGTTGTTGCCGAATCCCTCGACAGTGATAATGGGAGCTTGATTCCAACGTAGCAGAAAGGTGGTGGTCGTCAACGCAGGCATGCGACGCCGCAGGAGATCGGGCGGGAGACTCATCCATCGGCTGCGGCACATCCGGTGCCCGAGCCTCGCCACTATCGCGCTTGTCAATGGGCAGTGCAGGACTTTTCTAATACAATCGCATGGGCCCGAGGAGGATCTATGTCGGCCGCTCCGTCTCCCCAAGGTATCCTGCCCACCGCGCCAAGGAGCGCAGTGCGTCGGTGGCTCTCGCGTACGGTTGCCGTCATTTACGGTCTGGTCATGTTCGAAGTCATCATCATGATCAGTCCGTTCGCCTTCTACTTCTACGCCGCCTATGGGCCCACGCTGAAGTGGCTCAACCACTCGAAAGCCACTGCCTGGCTGACCGGATTCATGCTTCCGCACGCGGTGTTTACGACAAGTCCGTTCCTGGAGTTCCTGCGTTGGCACTTGGGCCGTTACGCTTTCGGCTTGGGCCTCGTGGGCTTCTTCTTCTTTGCTGGGCAGGTCTACGGCTCGCGTCTGTTCCGCCGAAACGTGGTGACGTCCGGGGCGTATCGCTGTATCCGCCATCCGCAGTACCTTTGTCTGAGCATCTCTGCGTTTGGACTCTTTACCATGTGGCCGCGGGTGATCATATTTCTGCTGTTTGTGGGCATGCTCTTTGCCTATTACTTCCTGGCCCGGGTGGAAGAGGGGCGAATGCTGATTCTTCATCCCGGATACGCCCAGTACATGCGTGGCACGGGCATGTTCCTGCCGGGTAATCCCGGCGGGCGCATATACGCGCTCCTATTTGGAGGCATGCGCGATCAGTCGCTCGCACATTGGCTGGCGATCGGAAGCTCGGCGTTGGCACTTCTTCTGGCAGGCATTGGGCTGCGAGCGCACACGCTGGGGCATATCTCCCGCTCGAACGATGCAGCGAACATGGAAGTCATCTCGGTGTACCCGATGACACCTGAAGCGATGCAGCATGTAGTTGCGCTGGCACTCGCCGATTCCCGCGTCGAGGAGGCGTTGCACGGCGAGCCATACGCAACTTTTGTCGTCCACATTCTCCCCCACGACTACGGCATGATTGGCATGTTTGCAGATGTCGAATCGCACCACATGAGACCGGGCAACATCCATCTGTCCCGCTTCAAGTACCTCGCTGGATGCCTCCTGCCTTTCCTCGATGTGCATCAGCGGACGGATCTCATGGGCTCGGCGGGACGGGAATATCGGCTGGTTTTTTCACGTGTCGATGGACCGGGCGGGCGCCCTGTGCCTGCCGGACGCATTCTTGACCTAAGCGCCGAGATGACGCCGGTGTATGTTACCGATGTTAATTCAGCCTCCGGCCGTGTCAGCGAGACTATTGATCCGCCGCGCCGCAGTTTCTGGGGCGATGTGAAGATGCCCATTTTTTGAACTTAGCAGGAAGTCTAGCGGGAGCTCCTTAAAAGGGGGTTGTTCGCCGCTCGAAGCGCGGCCGAGCGCGTAATTTGGCCCTGTGCAGCCAAACTTTGGCAGTGCAGGAGTTGGTCGGGCGTCCAGAGGGACAAGGAAGTTCCCTTCAAAGCTGACCATATGGGAATCAGAATCTACAGAATTACCTTGAATGACGACCTCAAACCGGGGCAGTATGCCTTTTTTATGGGCACAGGCCAGTCAGCCATGATGTCTGGTGCTAGGGAAGGAAACAGGTCGGGAGGTGTTGCTTCGGGCCGGATCTACGATTTCAGTATTCCCGAATAATCGTGAGGGCAGCAGCTCAATTCCTTGAGCATCTCGTGTCAATGTAGATTCTCATCTTCGTGCCACCTTGTGGCTTCACTCAGCATTTGTAAAAGATTCTCACTAATTATAGAGTCGAAGCTATCGACACAACTGATGTAATCAGATTTCGCTCATTGAGAAGTGGCTGATCCGAGTCAATGAGTCAAATGGCGATGTTGCGCCAAGAACTCGCTTAAAGGGTTCGTCAGTTCCCTCCTCCGTTGACTTGCTATACCGCTACACCTCCGTTTCAGCTCAAAGATCGTCAAGAACCTTGCTCGGCGGCAGCGTGGGGTTGTTTCATAAAGCTGTTTGTAGTTATCCTCATTTCGGGGGTGTGCCGTGAAGATTGGTTTCTCCCTGCCGAACATCGGGCCCATCGGCACCGCGGAAGCAATTACGAAAGTCGCGCAGCGCGCCGAGGCCCTCGGCTATAGCAGCTTGTGGACGATCGAACGCTTACTGTATCCCGTCAAACTGCAAAGACCCTATCCCGGCACGCCGGACGGACACCTTCCTGAAATCTACAAGCAAGTGCTCGATCCGCTCGACGCGCTCACTTACGTCACCGCCCAGACGAAGAAGATCAAACTGGGCACCAGCGTGCTCGACATGCCCTACTACAGCCCTGTCATGCTGGCTCGTCGGCTGACCACCCTCGACGTCCTTTCCAACGGCAGGCTGTGCGTCGGTCTGGGTCTTGGCTGGAACAAAGACGAAATGGATGCAACCGGCGCCGACATGACGAAGCGAGGCGCTCTGGCCGATGAATTTCTGCCCTTGCTCAAATCCATTTGGACCACGAATCCAGTCGAATTTCACGGAAAGTTTTTCAACGTACCCAAGTCTTATATCAATCTCAAGCCAGTACAGAAGCCTCATCCTCCCATCTACCTGGGAGCGTTTGTCCCAGCTGCGCTAAAACGCCTGGCAAAACTGGCTGACGGATGGAATCCGGTTTTCCTCCCCATCCCTGTCATGGCAGAAATGTTCGGCAGTATCAAGCAGATGGCCAGAGAAGCCGGGCGTGATCCGTCAGCGCTGCGAATGATCGTCCATGCCGGCTTGGAGATCACCGACAAGGCTCTCGGCAAGGACAGGCCGATATTCTCCGGTTCCCTCGACCAGATCAGTGAGGATGTGAGGGGCTGCGCCAAAATCGGAGCCAGCGAACTATTTTTTGATCCGGTGTTTTCTCCGGAAGGGCAGTCACTGGACTACTGGCTGTCTCTGCTGGACCAACTGCAAGGGATGATGAGTCTCGGCTAGTCGCTGCGTGTTCGGTGCGGGGCTAGATCTTGCCCCAGGCCGTGATCCGCTGAGGCGTGATGCGTAGGATAGGAGCATCGTCGCCGAGCATGCCCGCGGCATACTGCTGATACTTGGCTCTTAAACGTTCAAGAGCCCGCTTGCGTTCCGGAGCTGCGGAAACCAACTCTGCCTCGCCCCGCACCAGCACGTACCAGAGACGTGTCCAGTCTTCGTCGTATTGATCCACAAGCAATGCAACCTGCGGCGTCTCTTTAATGTTCTTCAGACGCGCCAACCGGTTGGGAGCCACCCGCTTCGGCTTGCGATCAATTGCGGAATAGAAAACCCGTCCGTCACAAGCAAAGCATATGGGAACCATGTGTGGCCTTCGCGCGGCGTCCAGCGTGGCCAGCCGTGCGACCCTCGCGGTTTCCAGTTTTGCGCGAATTCCGGGAGAGATCATCGGAAGTCTGTTCGCCATGGCAGGAGGCAAATATCCAATCCATTCTAATCCCCCCGGTTTCCCGCTTCTCAGCGACGGATTTTGCATTGTAAGGAAGGATCACGGCAGCCCGCGGGGCCCTATTAGAAGAGTGCCTCTCCGTCTGCGACCCACGCGGCGCAGCGACTGCAATGCGATTCGGGATTGCCACCGCGAGCCCATTGCGAATGGGCAGGATCGCCGTGTAGAACTGGGTTGAGTCATATAGGCCACACAGCAAGCGGCCTCGTATTGGCCATAAGACCACAACGCATACCAATAGTTGCGCGACTGGAAGCACCAACGGTAGGTGATAGCGCATGGACGGGCATCATTGTTACGCCCGAAAAAGCGCAACTGTCGCAACAGGCCATTGCGCTTGGCACCCGGTTCATTGTTGCAAAATCGCACTCATTGATAACGGGTTTCGATTGTGAGCTGGGTTTTGTTTTCATGCCAGTTTCAGTGGTGGAACGGTAGAACCGGTGAAACGGTAGAACCGGTGGAACGATGGAACCGAACAAGCACTGGGGACCGTGTCATAAACGTGTCCCTGCGGTCGTCATCGAATGCGCCGAGGCCGCCATTCTCGCAGCATTCCTCAGGCGCCTCCGTGCGGGCTTTGTTTTCTCGGCAAGTGGTTGATGTCATATGATTTGAAACGAAATCTCGGCCTTCGGCCAACTAATCGGCCGTCAGTCAATCCTAAGTCCTAGTCGACCCTTTTTCCCCGTTGCACCACTGCTTGGACATTGTCTGACTCGTCGTCTCTCCACGCTCCTCCCATACCCTTGGGATCCTTATGGTCCGGCACGTCGTTGTCATCCGTGAACTCTTCGCGGCAGATTGCACATTTCCTATCTTGCTCGATAATCTTCCAGTTCAGCAGCTTCCGCATCTCGGCCGGTGACCTTAATTCCCGATATTCCCGTGGGTGATGCCGATCTTCAACTCGGTGGACGCCTATCCTTACTGTTAGGCGTTCCTTCCGGACGGACTCCCGACCACAGCAAAAGCATGACCGGTGGATTGGACTATTCTCAATCTTGCTGGAGCACAGCAACAAAATCCTCTCAACACGGGTTGCCTGCGTTGTAGAATACGGCAACCACTTCTCCGCAGGGCCCCATAGTGTCTAAGGTTGAGGCCATCCCGCTTTTATATCCCCCAACAGGAGGTAAATGCCCCATGACTGCCAACCATGTCCATGTTCTCCGAGCCGCGTCGAATCGCGCGTGGTTATTCTCTAGAAGCGTCAATGCGATTCTGCCCGAAGGACAATTGCCGCGGCCATCTTGGGCGCCCGGCCACTTGCTCAAAAGTCGGGAAAGAATCCAAATGACGGCTGGGATTCCCAGGAAAACGCTCTCACTATGCCCAGACTGCAACAGAGAGGCAGCAGACGCAGTGGTCACCGGCCAGGCCACTATCGCTGACTTCAGGGATAGGCCCGGAATTATCGAGGCGGAGATACTGGAGGAAGCCGGACGCATTCTGATGCGCAAGGCCTGCGAAAGGCACGGCCCATTTGAAGACGTGCTTTCCGATCACCCCGCGTTCTTCCGAAGGATGGAGAGCCTTGCTTTTGGTAAGGATTTCAGATGCGTCAGCGATGAACTCGTCCACAATCATGGTGCAAACAGCATCAAGACAGGACGCGGTACGTATTTGATTATCGATCTGACGAACCGCTGCAACATGGTCTGTTCGCCGTGCTATATGGATGCGAACGCTACAAGCTTCGTTCACGAGCTGGATATGCAGGATGTACGGTCGCTCTTTGGAAAGGCAGTGTCTTTCAAACCTCAGCGAGAAATCAATGTTCTGTTCTCTGGTGGAGAAGCAACGCTCTCACCAATTTTTCTGGAGGCCGTCCGCCACGCAAAAAGCATGGGCTTCCACCGGCTTCATGTCGCCACTAATGGAATTCGCTTTGCGCAAGACAGAGATTTTGCTGTTGAGGCAAAAGCGGCTGGACTCCACGCGGTATATCTCCAGTTCGACGGCATCACGGAAGCAAAGAATAGCCATCGAGGAATCCGAAACTACATGGAAGTGAGGCGACGCGCACTCGACAGCATCGCCGCGGCCGGAATGAAAACTACGCTGCAGGTGAGCGTGGTCAACCGGCTAAACAATGATGGGGTGGGTGATATCGTTCGCTTCGTAGCGGAACAAATAGACAAAATCCACGGGGTTATTTTCCAGCCTGTGATGTTCTGTGGCCGAGATGAAGACGTATCGGATGATGAGCGCTACACGAAGCGTTACCCAGTCTCGCAAATCGCGTACGACTTGGAAAAGCAAACGTCAATTGGCTGGCAGCCCATGCGCGACTGGTTCCCGGTCTCAGCCTATGGAGTATTCGCTCATTTGTGCGACGTGCTTCATCCGAACGCGGAAGTAGGTAGCCTCTTTAACGATATACATCCCGATCATGGGATCTTCAGCCCCATACTGATCAATGCCAACACAAAAGAGATGATCCCTGTGGCGAGGTTCTTTGACGTAGAGCAATTCCTCCATGACCTCGTGGAAATAACAGATTACGGGAGACGACCGGCAATCACCAAGGCAATGGTGTCGCTGTCTGTGCTACGCAATTTCGATCAGGGCAAGGCTCCTTCCGACTTCGGATTTAGCCACCTTCGCGAATTGTTTGAGGACTGCTTTTATCGGGTTGCGGGCAGCGGTGCGGATTGGTCCCAACGGGCTTATTCGAATAGCGGGTCGTGGAGACTCGTCATGATCAGCGCGATGTTATTCCAAGATCTCTTCAATTACGATCTTTCGACGATGTCTGATTCAACTACTCCGATGGCAACACAGGAAGGGGAAATCAGTTTTTGCGCCTACAACGGAGGTCGTTGGAGAAGAGTCGTCGAGCATGTGCACCAAACCGCAACCTTGACCGAATGGAACCGGACACATCCGCGGCATCAAATCTATGCCAATGGCAAACAGGTTGATTTGGACCCGCTCCGCAGCGTGGCGAGTGATTTGGTGCACATCGAGCCCCGCCCTACGGCAGTGGTGTGAACCTGTGAGGGACATCTGTGACTAGTGTGACGGATACCGCGAATCAGAGACGTGCTTGACTGATATGGCGATGGGGATGCGAAGGAAGCTCCCGCCCAAGATATTTCCGATTTCGCCGGCAAATTCTTGGGCGGACTGTATCAGGATTGAGCCGTTGTCCCGGACACTCTTCAGGTTTCTGCCCCGGAGGAAGGTGCCGCCGCCGATTGAGTTGGCAGACCACTTGCGGCGTTTTTTTTTGGATAGACCGCCAGAGGTCAAGCAAAATGGGTGACCGTGGGATTGTGAGAGTGTAGCCGGAGCATTCGTGTGCCGTGCTGCGTTGATACGCTGCTGTGCAGCGGATTGAGGGTGACACGTCATGCCAGGATGGGTGCAGTTCGTTAACCTTCGGTTACCGTGCGCGTACCTGTTGAAAAAAGCTGCTAGGCCAAATTTTGATTGGAACGCCGGAATCCGGGTTAGCGCTCACGACCTTATTCATTTGGCTGAATTGCTCTTCTTGAGGCCAGGGTAACGCTTATGGTGAGACCCAGTCTCCGCATCAAGTCCATCGGGACGAAGGTAAGCGAGGAGGAGTACGCCCAACTGGAGCGAGCGGCGCAAACTGAAGGCAAGACATTAGGCGAGTGGTGCCGGGGAGTGATGCTATCGAGCGCAAACCGCCGGCCGCCGAAGGCGACCGAGACGGGGGGCGATGGCCATGCGCTCATGGCCGAACTGGTGGCGCTCAGGGCAATCCTGCTTAATGTGCTCTTCAAGCAAGCGAAGGGGGAGCCGGTGACAGCGGAGGAGATGCAACGTCTCATCGACCGGGCCGACTCGGACAAGCTGAGGAAGGCGAGGGAGAGGCTGGAACAGGCGTCAGGTACCAAAGAGAGCTGAGAGAGGCCCAAGAATTGTTCCGGATTTCTTTCGCGGGCTAGTGGTTCCTCGGCAAACAGCGGAAAGTTCGGCCCTGAGTGGGGGTGAGTAATGAATCAGTTATTGGGTCGAGGGGAATATCGGGGTTGGTCCACGAAGTGGCCGGTGTCGAGTCTAGGGGCTTTAGTGCTTGCGGTCGTGGCAGGCATAGGAATCTTCACGTACAGAAACATCGAGGTGTGGACACCGCTGCAGCGCTGGTACTGGATTCAATATCTGAACACCAAGAATTTTCCCAGTCCAAGTGGCGACTACCAGGTGCTTGCAAAAGTGGACCGGCACGGGCAGCGGAAGATGGCCGTTGATGACGACGTGACGGCAGGTGCGCCGCAGGGACGGCAATTGATCCCGTTCGCCCTTTCCCAGCAGGCGAAGCAAGCGGGAGCAGTCGAGCTGGTAGTGGACACGGTGCATTACAGCAGCCGACAGATGAACCAGATGCTTGCTCGATGGATTTTTGACGGCCAATCGCCCGACGATCTGATTCGGCCTGCATGGTTCGGAGCCATGGGAGTGTTTGTGCTGGGGTTCGGGTTGTCAATCCCGCGCGACCGCGCTCGACGGCACATGCAGGAACATGGGCGCAGGCTCAAGGGTCCGCAGATGGTTACGGTGAAGGAATTCAATCAGTGGAGTGGAGCGAACGGCATCTGCTTCCTAACCACAAAAGGAAGACAAACGCTTTCGATCCCACGCTCGTTGGAGAGTAGCCACATGATGATGATGGGCGACACGGGCTCAGGGAAAAGCATTTTGCAACGCCGGGTCTTAATGCAAATCGCCGAGCGCGACGAGACCGCCGTCGTGTACGACCCGGCGCTTGAACACACGCCGCAATTCTTTCACCCTGAGCGCGGCGATCTGATCCTGAATCCCCTTGACAAGCGTTGTCCCTACTGGTCGCCTTCTGATGAGGTAATACACGAGGCGGAAGCACTGACGCTAGCAACGTCGCTATTTCCCGACAGGCCGCACGAGAATACGTTCTTCGTTGATGGGCCTCGAAAAATCTTTGCCCACTTGCTGACGCTGAGGCCGACGCCTGAAGAACTCGTTTGGTGGATGAGCCACGAGGACGAACTAGATCGCCTCTTGAAAGGCACGGAGCTAGCAGCATTCATCTATCGCGGTGCAGGCCCGCAGCGCGGAGGTGTCTTGGGCGCGCTAAACATGGTTGCCGATAGCTTGAAGCTCTTGCCGAAGGAGAGCGAGACGAAGCAGCGCTGGACGACCGAACAATGGGCACGACAGCGAAGCGGCTGGCTGTTTCTGACTTCGATTCCGCGCTTCCGAGAGCGGCTGTTGCCCCTCATGAGCTTATGGCTGGACACGCTGGTGCTACGATTGATGAACCAGGGCGATCCCGCGATGCGTCACGCATGGTTCGTACTCGACGAACTGGCGAGCCTACAACGGTTACCGCAGTTGCATAACGCCCTCACCGAGAACCGTAAGTCTGGAAATCCAGTGGTGATCGGCTTTCAGGGCCGCAGCCAGCTTGAGGTGCGCTACGGGCATGACGCCGAAGCTATGCTGTCACAGCCTGCGACGAAACTCTTTTTGCACACAAGCGAGCCTCGTGCGGCGAAATGGATCTCGGATTCGATCGGCGAAGTGGAAATGGAACGGATGAAAGAAACGGTGAACACAGGGCAGCTTCTACGCACTGCTAAATCAAAAAGCTATCACACGGAGAGGCGAACAGAGCCGCTGGTACTGCCGTCGGAGGTAAGTGGCCTGCCACGCTTGCACGCGCTCCTCAAAGTGGACAATCTGGTGGTGCCGTTCAGCTTTCCCTATCTCGCTCCGGTAAAGGCGCAACCCGGTTTCATTCCGCGGGAGACCACGTTGCGGGCGGTCGATATCGGGAAACGGTCGCTGCAGCTAAGCACTCCGGCCGCGCAGGAGATTAGGCCGTGCGAATCAGAGAACTCCAAAGGCATCGCCGCCGGACAAGAACCGTACTTCGAGTGAGTGAATCATGTTGACCATCTCCAAGCCGCTGAGCGCAGGCCAAGCCCAGGCGTATCACAAAGAGGAGTTCGCCAACGCGCAACAGAATTACTACTCGGAAGGCCATCGGATACGCGGCGAGTGGCATGGAAAACTCGCGGAGCAGTGGGGCCTCAAAGGTGAAGTGAACGAGGAGCACTTTGAGAGGCTGGCGAGCGGGCAGCATCCAATCACGGGCGAGCAACTGGTGCGCCACCAAACCGCGCGCGAATACGTAAATGAACGCGGCGAGACGGTGAGCACGATGGAACACCGCGCAGGCTGGGATGCAACGTTCTCCGCGCCTAAAAGCGTGTCCTTGACCGCTCTCGTCGGCGGAGAGGATGGAGTACGCCAAGCGCATCGGGACAGCGTGAAGGTTGCGCTTGATGAAATGGAGAGATGCGTCCAGGCGCGGATCAGCGGCAATCACCCGGCGGAGACAACGGGCAAATGGGTAGCTGCCAGTTTCGAGCACGATAGTGCGCGGCCGGTAAATGGGTACGCTGCACCGCAATTGCACACTCATGTTGTGTTCTTCAATCTAACGGAAACTGAGAACGGAGAATCCCGGGCTCTCCAACCCCACGAACTGTACCGTTCGCAGCAATACGCGACGGCGATCTATCGCTCAGAGCTAGCGCTGCGCTTAAAAGGCCTGGGCTATCACGTTGAAAGGGGCAAGAGCGGCCAGCCGGAGATCACAGGGTACACGCGAGAGTATCTGGAGGCCTCCAGTCCCCGCAGCCAGCAAATCCGTAAGTACCTCGAACAACGAGGGGTAAGAGGCGCAGGCGCGGCGCAGATCGCCGCTCACCAAACGCGCGACGGAAGGTTGCCCACGATCACGCATGAAGAGATGCAGGCTCGGCACAGAGACATGGCCATGCAGTTCGGCCAGCAGCCGGACCAGGTGATCCGCGCAGCCCATGAACGCCGGGTCGAACAAAACCCGCCGCAGAAGCAGCAGCATCTCGAATCGGCTCTGACCTACGCGCAAGAAAAGAACCTAGAGCGCCACGCAGTGACTTACGAATACGAGCTGATGCGTGACGCTCTGAAACGTTCGATGGGCGAAGCGAGCTTCGCCGAGGTACGCGAGGGGTTCGACAAGCGCGTGCAGTCGGGTGACCTGATCGAAGTAGAAAGAAAGTCAACCCGCGCGTTTACGACGGAACAGATGATTGGCTACGAACAGGACACAATCACCGAGATGCGAAGGGGACAAAACCAGAATAAGCCATTGGTGAGCTCCGAAACATGGCGTTATATCGAGGAGAGACATCCACACTTGAGCGCCAGCCAACGCGCGGCGGTCGAGCAAATCGTAACGAGCCACGATAAAATCACTGGTCTTGAGGGTGTAGCGGGGACTGGAAAGACCACTTCTCTAGTGGTGATCCGCGAAGCTGCTGAGCAAGAAGGGTACAAGGTGTTCGGACTTGCGCCCACATCGCGAGCCGCGCACAAGTTAGCAGAATCGGGCATCGAATCGGGCACTTTGCAGCGCCATCTTGTCCGCGAGAAGCGACCCGACAATGGACAAAAGCGGCTTTATATCCTCGACGAATCGAGCCTCGCTAGCACGAAACAGATGAACGATTTACTGCATCGGTTGCACGGCGCGGACCGCGTGCTTTTGGTAGGTGACAAACGGCAACATGAGGCGGTGGAAGCGGGCAGACCGTATCAGCAGCTACAAGAGGCGGGAATGCAAACTGCACGCCTGCATGAGGTCGTGCGGCAGAAGGATCCGGCGCTCAAGGAAGTCGTGGAACAGCTCGCCCGCGGTGACGTGCGTGGAGCAATAGTCAATCTTGACCAACAGGGCCGCGTGCGTGAAATCGTGGGCCGCGAAGAGCGGCTAAGTGAAATCGCCCGTGAGTATGCGCGAGAGCCTCAGGGCACGCTGGTCATCTCTCCAGACAATGAATCCCGGCGCGAGTTGAACGCTCTGATCCATCGTGAAATGCAAGGGCGTGGCGATGTGAGTCAAAAGCAATACAAGCTCCGAGTGCTCAACTCGCGCCAGGAGATGACAGGCGCAGATCGGCAGTGGGCTGGACAATACGAAGAGGGGGATGTGGTTCGCTACATGCGCGGTAGCAAAGTGATGGGCATCGAGCCTGGCGAATACGCGCGAGTGGATCGAGTGGATCCACGAGAAAATCGCATCACCATCGAGCGGGAGAATGGAGTGCAACAGACCTACGATCCGCGTCGGCTTTCGGGTGTAGCGGTGTATCACGAAGTCCAACGCGAGTTCTCACAGGGCGACCGCGTCCAGTTCACGTCCCCGTCCAGGGAACTGCACGTTACTAACCGCGAACTCGGCACGGTCGAAGGAGTTAGCAACGCCGGCAATCTCGAAATCCGAATGGACTCAGGTCGTGAGGTTCGATTCAATATCCGCGAACATCCCCATCTCGACTACGGTTATGCCGTCACTAGCCACAGCAGCCAGGGACAGACCGCCGAACGAGTGTTGGTCCACGTGGACACGGACAAAGGCGAACTGTTGGTTAACAACCGTTTTGCGTATGTTTCTGTCTCGCGCGGCCAGTACGACGCGCAAATCTACACGAACGACAGATCTGAGCTGGCGTGGAACCTCAGTCGTGATAATTCTCAGCGAACAGCGACCGAGACACAGCAGGAACAGCAAGCTGTTCCGAAGATCGAACCTACTTCCCCGCAACAGGAACAGGGCCACAATTTAGGGATAGGGCTCGCGTGAGTGTTACGGTAGCGTTCGCCAACCCTGCAAGGGGTGACGTGTCAGAACTTCACCCCGCGGGCAAGTTGCGGACAGTACGATGGGCAGTAAGCGAGTTAGTCAAACGGAAGGTATTGATTTTACAGGACCTACTTAGAATATCTTGGGAAGCGGGCGTTCCACCGCTGAACTACTCCCGTTTGCTTCAGTGAACGAAGCTAGATTGTCATCGCCTTTAAACGTGGACAACCCAGTCTCTCGTTCCAATTCCACGTCCGACCGATAACCCTGCAATTTCTGCTCATCTGCAGTACTATGTTCGACGCATTTCATACCGACACGATTCCGTCCTTGAGGAACTCTGAATCATGCCCCGAAAAATACGAAGCGCAGAATTCGCCGCTGATCGCCGCGGCTTCCTTCGAACCACTCTCATCGGCGGAGCCGCTGCAATCTCCCCAGCACTCTATCCCGCACTTGCTGCCGCCCGCAGCAACGCACAGGGGGAGAATCCCGCCCCTTGCTCGGCTCAGGTAGCCCAGTCGGCACCGGCACCGGAAGTGAAATCCTTCGAACTCGACGAAATCACCATCTCCGATCTTCAGGATGGTATGAAGTCGGGGAAATTCTCCGCTCGTTCTCTAGTTGAAAAATATTCCCTGCGCATCGACGTCATCGACAAGCACGGTCCCAGGATCAACAGCGTGCTTGAGCTCAATCCGGACGCTCTCTCCATTGCTGACGCGCTCGATCGCGAGCGCAAGTCCAAAGGCCCGCGCGGACCGATGCACGGGATCCCCGTACTTATTAAGGACAACATCGATACCGCCGACGGCATGATGACCACCGCCGGTTCGCTCGCTCTGGTCGGCGCCAAGCCGCCAAAGGATTCCTTCATCGCACAAAAACTGCGTGCCGCCGGAGCTGTTATCTTGGGGAAGACCAATCTCAGCGAGTGGGCCAACATCCGGTCCAGCCATTCCACTAGTGGATGGAGCGGCCGTGGCGGGCTCACTAAGAATCCCTATGCCCTCGACCGTAATCCCTGCGGCTCCAGCTCGGGCTCAGGTGCCGGAGTCTCCGCGAACCTCTGCGCCGCCGCCATCGGCACTGAAACTGATGGCTCCGTCGTCTGCCCCTCGTCTTCCAACGGCATAACTGGAATCAAGCCTACGGTTGGTTTGGTAAGCCGCAGCGGTATCATCCCCATCTCTCACACTCAAGACGGCGCTGGCCCCATGTGCCGGACCGTACGCGACGCTGCCATCCTGCTCGGCGCGCTTGTTGGGACCGATCCCGAGGACGCAGCCACTGCCGAGAGCAACGGCAAATCGCACAGCGATTACACAGAGTTTCTCGACCCGAACGGTCTAAGAGGAGCGCGCATTGGCGTGGTACGCAAGTCTTACTTTGGCTTCAACGACGCTGTCGACGCCCTGATAGAGCAAGCCCTCGACGCCATGAAGAAACAAGGGGCCACCCTCGTTGATCCCGCCGACATCGCGACGCTCGGCAAGTTCGACGAATCCGAGCTCACCGTCTTCATGTACGAATTAAAAGCAGATTTGAATTCCTATCTCGCACGCCTCGGCCCGAGTGCGCCCGTGCGAACGTTGAAGGACATCATCGACTTCAATGATCGCAATCCACAGAAGGAAATGCCCTACTTCGGCCAGGATTTGTTCCTGAAGGCTGAGGCTAAGGGCCCGCTCAGCACTAAGGAGTATGTCGACGCCCTGCAGAAAAACCGGCAACTCGCCCGCACCGAAGGCATCGACGCCCTCATGAATAAGCACAACCTAGACGCTCTTGTCGCGCCTACTGGTGGCCCCGCATGGCTCACCGACCTGATCAACGGAGACCACGTCGCCGGAGGCAGCTCGAATGCCGCTGCCGTCGCCGGATACCCCAACATCAACGTCACCGCCGGATTTCTGTTCGGCTTGCCAATAGGAATTTCATTCTTCGGCCGCGCTTGGAGTGAACCCACCCTGATCAAGTTCGCTTACGCATTTGAGCAGACAACACAAACCCGTCAAGCACCACGTTTTTTGCGCAGCGTCGGTCCATTTTGAGCGCACAGACTTTGAACACACGTTTAGTAGGTTCAAAATGCGAAGAACGGTTTTCAGGCGCTTGTACGGCAAGCCGACCTGCTTCGAAGGTCTAGCGCGCAGCGAAGCCCGTACTTTCCTCGTCTGGGGGAGCCGACGAGCGTCGGTGTGCGCTGATGGCAACCCCTGAATCCACTTTCTGGACTGACATCGAGTTTCCCTGGCAGAGTATCCCCTCCCAAGGACAGCTATCTCTGACTAATCAGACTCACTCGACACTCCCAAGGCGGCATGGAACCCCGAGCGTTAGGCCATGTCCTTGCTCGCCACGGGATTGCCCGTGGCTGATTCACCACTGCCCGATTTCCTGGAACCATATTCTGAACTTCGATACTTGCATAAGCCAGTGGACCTGATCATGCTGAACACCGACGA
>QIAN01000457.1 GCA_003225005.1 Acidobacteriota bacterium
AGGAGTCCGACCCTGACGTGCAGGCTTTGATCGGCTTCTCCCGCGGCACTTCTGTGCTCAATTGGGACAGCAATCTGCAGGGCTCATGGTTTCACCAGTTCAGCGCTAGGTCGGTGAACGAAGCGCGCGTGCAATGGAACCGGTACCAGTTCAACGTGGACACCAACGATCGTGGCGGGCCGGGATTGGACGTGCAGGGGTATGGGTTCTTCGGCCGTGGAATTTTTCTGCCCAGCCATACTAAGGCCGGGCGGTACGAGTTCGCCGACAACCTCACCTTCATTCGCGGGCGTCACTCCATGAGGATGGGCTTCTACGAATTGATTCGCGGCAACAACACCACTTCCGATACTTTCTTTCCGGGACGTTTTGAGTTCCTGGAATTGCCCGGTTTTCTGCTCAGCCCATGCCTGGAGGTGCCCATCGCATGCAATCTCTCGACTGCCCCATCCCCCATCAGTACTCTCCAGTCATGGGGCTTTGGCCTGCCAGCGTTTTATGAGCAGGGTTTTGGCAACCCGAACTATGTCCAGACCCGGCCGTTTACGGCGGGCTACTGGCAGGACGCGTGGCAAATCCGGCGCAATTTCACTTTGGATTACGGCCTGCGCTACGAACTGGACTCGCAGTCCGGCCCTCTCACAACCTATAAGAAGAACTTTGCTCCGCGGGTTTCGTTCGCCTGGGATCCGTTTAGCAATCACCGGACCGTAGTTCGCGGCGGGTATGGGATTTTCTATTCTCCAATTTATGCCCAGATTCCCAATGTCGTGAAAACTCTCGGCAACGTGAATGATACGAGGCAGATTGCCAACACCCTGGTATCGATCCTGGGTGTCCCCGGAGGCTTAAATCCGTACCAGAACTCGGCCGCGATCTACCAGATACTTTTTGGACAGGGGAAGATTCTGTGCGGCACACCTTCTGCCGGGCAGAATGCCTGCATCTCGGCGGGGGATATAGACGCGCCTCCTATCAATCTGCAAGTCAATAACACTGGCCCGCTTCCGCCGGGAACTGTGCTCTTCTTTGGCCAGCCCGATTATCGAAGCCCGCAATCGCAGCAGGCTTCGCTGGGAGTCGAGCGTGAGGTTGGAAATGGGTTGTCGATCTCGCTCAGCTACATTTATGTCCACACCACCCACCTGCCGTGGGCGGTGGACAAGAACCTGCTGCCTGGAGCACCGATCGTAAGCGGCGCGGAGGGAGCAAACGGTCTTCCGACCAACGGGCTTCCTTTTCAGGACTGGGGAGCAAAACAATGTGTGGATACTCCCGGCCTCTGCTTCGCAGATGCGACGCATACGATTCTCCAGAACAACCAATACAGCTCCATCGCCAACGCGGTCTACCACGGCGGCATTCTGGAAGTAAGGAAGCACTTCAGCGGCCACTTCACCCTGATGGCCAATTACACCTACAGCAAAGCGATCGATGACTCGACGGATTTCAACAGTGATTACGCGGCGTTTAACGAAGCGAACCTTGTCGCGGAGCGATCTTTGTCGGACTTTGACCAGCGACACAAAGTCGTGGTCGCCGCCGTGTTGGACAGCCCATGGAAACACTCGCGTCTCTTGTCAGGGTTTCAGCTCTCTCCGATTGTTACCTACAACAGCGGCCATCCTTTTAATCTGCTGGCTGGCGCCGACATCAATGGCGACAATCATTTCACCAACGACCGTCCGCCCGGCGCTGGAAGGAATACAGGGCTTGGACCGAACTACGTCAGTTTCGATATGCGGGTGAGTCGTGTGTTCAAGTTCGGCGACAGGTACAATCTTCAGTTCCTCGCGGAAGGATTTAACATCGCAAATCGGACAAACTACGCGAGCGTGAACAACATCGTCGGCGCCGCTTCTGCCCCGCCATTCAATGTGCACGGAACAACCACTGTGTCACCCAGCCAGCCGCTAGGCTTTACCGCAGCTTTCCCAATGCGCGAGATCCAGCTTGGCGTTCGCCTCGACTTCTGAACAAAGCCCGACTGGAAATGTCGCGAACATCGACTTGGTCAGGTGCGGCGGCATCGTTCAGCTGTCTCACACGTTTTGCTTCTAACACCAGCGTGAGCAGCTTGCCGGAGAGTAGGAGACAAATAGCCGGGCTAAAAGCCCTTCACACAAACGACGGTGGATTCCGTCCCTGAGCACGAGAGCCGAGCCGCATGTCCGTGGATGTGCAGTCGGTTTCTTGGAAAAGTGAGCCGAAACCGTTGCTTTTCGACAGGCGCACGGACGGTAGTTCTACGTACACGGAAAATCGTATTCCGTGATCCAAAGAAACATCTAATCGGGCAAAAAACAACAAAAGTTAAATTTAAGCAATCTTAGTTAAAATTGAAGGGCAATCTTTCGCTAAATTGCATTAGCGTTTTACAACGCTTTTCATACCATGTCGATTGTCTAGTTTTTGCTATGTCAGCGCAAAGAACAATTGCCCATGGAAAATAGGCCTAAACCCCGATCCGCAAGGTATAACCGCCTTAAGCGAACAGCACTAGCGGTTTTTGCCCGTCATGGTGGATGGATGAGCCCGCCAACTTGGGCCGTTCAGGCCCGCTTTCACCCGATCCGCGCCTCTTATTCCTACCTGCTGCGATTGCACCGCTTTGGGCTGCTGGAAAGACGGCAAACCCAGCGGGCCGGCGCAAGTGTTTGCGCAGGGCTTGGGGATCGAAGGCGAGGGGTCTCATAATGTTATAGTTCCGACCGCGACGAAGCGAAGGCCGATACGTGCAGGTCCGCGGCACCGAGCCACGCCTCACCAACACCACTGTCGACGGTGTGAATGTTCCGTCCCCAGAAAGCGGCATTCGCCAGATTAACTTTCAAGCTATTCCCGCCGACATTGTCGAGTCCGTTGAAATCAACAAGACCCTGCAAGCGAATATGGATGGGGATGGCATCGGTGGTTCTGTCAACCTCGTGACCAAGAACGCCAGCGACCGTCCCACCGTCGCGCTCAGTGGAATGGGTGGGTACATGCCGATTCTCGGGGGCCGGAGTCTCGTCGAGACCACCGGCACCATCGGCCAGCGTTTCGGTTCCAGCAAGCGCTTCGGCCTGCTCATTGGCGGTTCATATGATTGGAATGGCCGCGGGATTGACGATATCGAACCAGTTTCGGACCTTTCGACGTTCCCAAACGGATCAACCACGCGTACTCAGGATTCCATCGACATTCGTGACTATCGATATTATCGCAGCCGCTGGGGTCTCGCTGGCAGCGCAGATTACAAACTAGGAGACGGATCAATCTATGTGCGCGGTCTCTATTCCGATTTCAAGAACTACGGAGACTTCTGGGTCTATTCACTCGCCGACAATACGCCTTTTTTTAACTCGCTGAATCCGTCGCAGTTCCCCAATGCTCCCACGATACTTGGTTCCAATGGCTGCAGCGTTGATCCAACTACGACCCTCGAGACCTGCGGTGCCGGCACTCCGTCCTTTTTCGTGGCGGACCGGCGTCACGATTTTGCCCTCGGCAGCCTTCTCATCGGGGGCAAACACGTCCTCGCAAGCACTTGGTATCTTGGGACATCTCTGCTTCCCGTGCACGTGATACCAAGGCTGGCCAAGGGCAAGCAAATTTCTCAAGCACTCTGAGCAGCAGTTCGGCCAATACGACGTTGCAAATACCAGGGACGTTTACCGGCCACAGTGGACACCCGCCTGCTTCACGGAAGCATATAACCCTGCAAATTTGACATTGGCAGATACTTTTATCGATCATGGGCTAACCGCTCAAGTGAACCTTCAACTCGCGGGAGCGATGGCCAAGCGCTACCACATTGGCTCGCATCTGGCCAATATCGAGTTCGGCGGCAACTTCCGCAACGCGCACAAATTCGACGATACTTATATCGTCGACTTCACCCCCAATGGGACCGTGCCATTCAGCCAGTTCCCCAACCGCTTTACGAACAGCAACTACTACGGCGGCTCCTACAAGCTGGGGCCGAACCCGAATTACCAGGACGTACGGGCTTTTCTCAACTCCAATCCCAGCGTCTTCGCAGGCCTCAGTAGCTTCGGAATAGATCCCGCGAACTACGACCTGGTTGAGAAAGTCTCGGCAGGTTACGTAATGAACACGCTCGATCTCACCAGCCGTGTTCGCGTTGTGGCAGGCGTACGCTTCGAAGGCACCAATCTCGATACCCTCTCTTTTGATAGCCAAACAAATAGTTTGTCTGATAAGGCCAGCGGTTCCTATCTCAAGATTCTCCCGAGCGCCTCTCTTCGCTACGCTTTCACCGGTAACACTGACCTTCGCTTGGTCTATGGGCGTGGTCTCGCGCGACCTGACCCGCAGGACATCGCTCAGGCCGTGACCTTTACGAGCACCGGCAATCCAGGGTCAATCAAGAATACGGCTAGTCTAGGCAATCCCAATCTCAAGGCGGAAACGGCCGATAATTTCGACGTGCTGATCGAGCATTACCTGAACCCGTTCGGAATGATCACGGCGGGATTTTTCTACAAGTACCTGACAGATCCGATCGTAACGAAGAGTTTTGTCCTGCAAAACTTCCAGCCGGGCCCGACAGCGCCGATGGGCACCTACACCGTAACCCAGCCTGTCAACGCCGGGAGCGCCAGGCTCACCGGATTTGAAGCCGCCTATCTCCAGCACCTTACGTTCCTTCCCGGCAAGCTAGGTGGTCTGGGCATCTCAGCGAACTACGGCTACACGGCGTCGCAGGCCAGCGGCTTGCCCGGGCGTTCCGACCACCCAAGACTCTTGCGCAGCGCCCCCAATACCTGGAACCTCAGCCCAACCTACGACCGCGGACGCGTCTCGATTCGTGTTGGTCTCTCCTAAAACCAAAAGAACATCGACAGTTACAACTATCAGGACGGCACG
>QIAN01000008.1 GCA_003225005.1 Acidobacteriota bacterium
TACTTCATTCCGGGTGCGCTGCGCGACGTGACCTTCCATGATCAACTCACCCTGGATGCTTATGCGCCGGCAGGTGAGCCGCGCCCAGCGGCCATTATCATTCACGGCAGTCAAGGCACCAAGAGCACCCACGTGACGCAGCTCTTCGAAGTGCTCGACCGCGCCGGCTTCGCATGGTTTTCCGTGGACTACCGCTCTAGCGAAGACGTAGCCGATGCGATCCGCTATGTCCGCTGCCCAGGTCGTTTCAACATCATGCCTGAAACAGTTCTGATCGGGGAGGATACAGGCGCAGGAATCGCACTATCCCTTGCCGCACGCGGCGGGTTCAGAGGCGTGGTCACGTTCGGTGCCAAGCTGGGCGATACCAGACCGTTCCAGGGGAAGGAAAATGCCATGAAGGACGGGACCACGGCGGCAGTGCTCATGTTTCATGGTACGTCGGATGAAGAATCGCCGTCCGCCGCGGCGGAGGCTTTCTGTAAGCATCTGCCGCACTGCACCTTTTATCCTGTGGCGGGTGCCATTCACAATTTTGAGAACTGGCATCCCGACCAGTGGGACTGGAAAGAGGATCTGACCGCCTGGCTGAGACGCGACCGTCGCGGCCTTTGGAGGGACATTGCCTACAACCGCCCAGGCGGCCGTGAGTTGCTCATGGATGCGTATATTCCTGAGAGCATCGGTCCTCTTCCCGTGTTGATTATCATTCACGGGGGCGGCTGGGAGGCGGGCAACAAGGTAACTTACGTTTCCCCCCTATTCGAGCCGTTGGCTGAAGCTGGATTCGCGTGGTTTTCAATTGATTACCGGCTCACGCCCTACGTACACATTCCCGAGCAACTTGAAGACGTTCGCGCCGCCATCCGATATGTTCGCGCGCATGCAGATCGTTTTCATATTGACCCGAATCGCATGGCCCTGCTGGGTGAATCCGCCAGCGGGCAATTGGTGGCGCAAGTCGCTTCTGAACCGTGTGCCGGCTGTGAGGTGCAGGCAGTAGTTTCGTTCTACGGTGTGTATGACTTCACGAAGTGGCCCGAAGGTTCGGACTGGGAGAAAGCGGCCGTAAGTCGGCTCTTCGGTGACTGGAAGCGGGAGACGCTGCAGCGCTATTCCCCCCTGTTTCACTCACGACCCGACCAACCCCCGATGCTTCTCATCCAAGGAACCGAGGATGAACTCTACAGAGGCACGATGGAATACGCCCGGAAACTCAAAGAAGTCGGCGCCCCATTCAAACTGATCTTGCTTGAAAGCGCGCCCCACGGGATGGAGAACTGGGAAGGCCATGCGGAGTGGGCGTTCTACAAGCAGAAGTTTGTGGAGTGGCTTCGTGCGACGCTGAGAGTACAGGAGGTCGCAGCCTCAACCTCCGCTGGCCTTAAGTAAACGTCCCTTTCATGAACGCGAATCCGACGCGCAAGCCGACGTGTAAGTCGGCATCCGGGACAAATGGCTCCCCGACCTTGCGGTCCACGAACGGCGCTTGGGAAATAGCTCCTCATTAGTCGCGAAGTGTAGAGCTATGTTGTAAGGATTTCCCCACTATCAGGTACAGTAATCCACAGCACATACTGGGTGTGCTGAAAGCCATACGCAAGCAAACGGGCAAAGAGCCCGGCGATACGATTGAAGTCGTGCTTTGGAGAGACGAAGAAGCAAGAACCGTCGAAGTGCCCGCTCAATTTGAAACGTTGATGAAGAAGAAGGAGATGCTTCCATTTTTCGAAAAACTGAGTTACACCCGCCGCAAGGAGTACTGCCGCTGGATTACCGGAGCTAAGGAAGAAACACGATTGAAGAGATCAGGGAAAGCCATTGAGATGCTCGAGAAAGGATCAAGGACTCCGAGATAGAGCGAACTCATTCGCTTTCGCCTGCGGACGATCTGCTGCTAGCACCTCCCGGGATTATGCCCGAGTCACGGGCTAGCCTTCCATAATCTCCTGTCGGGTCATGCGATGTTTTGGCCCGAGTCTTTATGCCAACTGGCACTGTGCCACAAACGTGCCCCACGTTTGGTACCGACCGACGTCAATGCGAGCTTTCTTGACACTTCTGAAAAGTGCTTCCGTGCGGGCTTGGTGATGGGTAAGCGGTTGATGTCAAAATGAGTTGAGAAGAAATCTTGGTCTGAGCCTTACTGATCGGCCGTCAGTGCGCTATCCATCGCCCCCTGCGACCCGTTGCGTGAATCCATTGCACGACCGAGTCAGAGTGCCAGAAAGTAAGATGCCGATACGAACGTCACAGGCACGGCCGCAAGGGCTTGGAACTCGCCGACTACGTCACTCACCTCCTTCAATGACCCGCACCGCATTCGCTCAGCTTCGCGCAATTCTTTATAATGGCAAGTTTCACAACGTCGTAGTGTGGGAATCTGTAAGGGGGAGCAATGGCGGGTTCTTATAACGGTCTGGCGGTGCCAGCCGATGGGAAGAAAATCGGTTATGGGAGCGGGCGGTATCAGGTGCCGGATACTCCGGTGATCCCTTTCATCGAGGGAGATGGCACCGGTCGCGACATCTGGAAGTCATCGGTACGTGTGTTCAACGCGGCCGTAGAGAAGGCGTATAAGGGCAAGCGGCATGTAGCTTGGTACGAAGTATTCGCCGGAGAGAAAGCTAAGGCAAAGTTTGATAACTGGCTGCCGGAGGACACGGTCGAAGCGATCCGGGAATTTCGCGTGGCCATCAAGGGGCCTCTGACAACGCCTGTCGGCGGCGGCATCCGGTCACTCAATGTGGCCCTGCGCCAAATTCTCGATCTCTACTCGTGCGTGCGGCCGGTGAAATATTACCGCGGTGTGCCGTCGCCGGTGAAGCACCCCGAGCGCATGGACGTGGTCATCTATCGTGAGAACACCGAGGATGTCTATGCCGGGATCGAGTGGGAGCAGGGCACTGCGGAATGCGCGAAGCTCATCGAATTTCTGAATCAAGACATGCTCAAGGGTGGCAAGAAACAAATCCGGCTCGACTCGGGGGTGGGCATCAAGCCGATCTCCGTAACCGGCACGAAGCGCCTGGTTCGGATGGCGATTCAGTTTGCGCTGTCCGAGGGCCGCAAGACTGTGACCCTCGTTCACAAGGGGAATATCCAGAAATTTACCGAAGGGGCATTCCGCAAGTGGGGATACGAATTGGCCAC
This sequence comes from Acidobacteriota bacterium, assembly GCA_003225005.1. Lineage (GTDB taxonomy): Bacteria > Acidobacteriota > Terriglobia > Terriglobales > Acidobacteriaceae > Sulfotelmatobacter. The sequence goes on from QIAN01000008.1 coordinate 3,154, forward strand.
GGAAGAGTTTCGCGATCAGGTGGTGACTGAGCGCGAGAGCTGGATGCTCGATAACAAGGATAAGAATCCGGACCTCAGCGTCGAGCAGAATGCGGAGATGATTGAGCCGGGCATGGAGTTCGCGCCTCCTTCATTCCGAGAGTCGGTGAACCGCGAAGTGAAGGCCGTTCTCGAGGCCATCTATGCCACCCATGGCAATGGGGCCTGGAAGAAGAAGGTGATGATCAACGATCGCATCGCCGATTCTATCTTTCAGCAGGTGGTGACGCGCGCGGATGAGTATTCGGTGCTGGCTACGCCTAACTTGAACGGTGACTACATTTCCGACGCCTGCGCCGCCCAGGTGGGTGGGCTGGGGATTGCTCCTGGCGCCAACATCGGCGATGGCTATGCGATCTTCGAGGCCACGCACGGTACGGCGCCGAAATACGCGGACAAAGATGTGATTAACCCGGGATCGGTAATCCTGTCAGGCGTAATGATGTTTCGCTTCTTGGGCTGGAACCAAGCAGCCGACCTCATCGAGCAAAGCATGGAACGTACCATCGAGCAGAAAAAAGTTACCTACGACTTTGAGCGGCTTATGGAAGGTGCGACCAAGGTGAAGACCAGCGAATTCGCCGCACACATCATTGAGAACATGGGCGCGGCGGTGCTGGTGTGAAGCAGCATTCAGCAGTCGGCACTCAGCATTCAGTCACGCACAGTTGGTCATCCCGAACGAAGGGTCATTCCGAGCGAAGCCAGGAATCTGTTTTTCGACTGCAGCCGCAACCTGTGGCAGGGCTGAATGCTGATCGCTGAGCGCTGGTTACGAAAGGACATTCATGCGCAAGAAGGTCACGATTGTGGGTTCGGGCAATGTGGGCGCGACGGCGGCCCATTGGATTGCGGCGAAGGAACTCGCCGATGTGGTGCTCATCGACATTATCGAAGGCGTTCCGCAGGGTAAGGGGCTTGATCTGCTCGAGGCCATGCCGATCGAGAAGCGCGACTCCTCCATCACTGGCACGAACGATTACAAAGACACGGCAAACTCTGACATCGTCGTGGTTACGGCGGGCATTCCTCGCAAACCTGGGATGAGCCGCGACGATCTGCTCAACACCAACCTCGGCATCATGAAGGCCGTCATCGGCGAGGCGGTGAAGTACTCGCCGAATTGCATTTTGATTATCGTCTCCAATCCGCTGGACGCCATGGCGCAAGCGGCTTACAAAATGAGCGGCTTCCCGCGCGAGCGCGTGATTGGCATGGCCGGGGTGCTCGATTCTGCACGCTTCCGCGCGTTTATCGCCGCTGAGTTGAAGGTCAGCGTGGAGAATGTAACCGCCTTCGTGCTCGGCGGCCATGGCGACACCATGGTTCCGCTGCCGCGCTATTCGACCGTAGCCGGCATCCCGATCACGGAATGGATGGACAAGGCCACAGTCGATCGACTGGTGCAGCGCACTCGCGATGGCGGCGCAGAGATCGTCAAGTATCTGAAGACTGGGTCGGCATACTACGCACCGTCGGCCGCCGTGGCCGAGATGGTCGAGGCGATTGTCAAAGATAAGAAGAAGATTCTGCCCTGCGCCGCATATTTGCAGGGTGAGTATGGGATCAACGGGCTCTACGTGGGTGTGCCCGTGAAACTAGGCGCGAAAGGAATCGAACAAATCATCGAGATCAAGCTGACCGCGGAAGAGAAAGCGGGGCTGGATAAGAGCGCGGCAGCGGTAAAGGAACTCGTAGGCGTGATCGGAGTGTAGGAAACGACTCTTCTCCGCGGACATCTAGCCCGCCATGAAGGAGAGCCTCTCGCGAAGCCAGGATGTCTGGCGGGGTCATTCTTATCACCGTGCCGACGATTCAATACGGTGGATATTTCCTGTTAACCTCGCTCATGGATAAGACGAGCGGATATATGGATAATCCGCTGCGACAGTCTTCTTCCGGGCCGGGCATGCGCAGGCAGGAGTGATTGTCATTCTTTCGCTGTTGTGCCAAGTATTGGCTGATGCCGCCACGCTTCCGGCTTGGTTGGTGTGGATCGCTCGAATTGCGGTCCCTCTGGCAGCGATCTCGATTCCCGCAGGATTTTTTCTCTCCATGTTGCGACCGACTGCTGCGCGGCCTAGTGCAGCAGTGGGACTCATCTACGCGGGAGCCCTGGTTCTTGCGGCGGGAGTATTGCTGCTCGGAATCGGGCTGATTAGGTCCGTATACCCCCGATGACCGGTTTCGACTCAGTGTACCTGCTGAATTGAGCGAGCAATTAACACTTGGTCGATCTACTTCCATACGTCGGTGATGGCTTTCGCGCCAGCGCTGCTGCCCAAGTGTGCCAGCCCGTACATGTCCTCGATGGTGCGCAGGATGTTGTGGTGATTGATGGTTTCGCTGTATTTTCCCGGTTTCACCATGGGGCCGACAAAGATCGTCGCGATGTAGTTGGCGGTTGTACCTTGGTCCTCGTCCCACTGCACGATCAGAAGGCTGTTGTTGTTCTTCGCCCACGTCGCGTACGCCATCAGATGCGTTTGTGGCCAGCTGTCTGCCTGCTGGATGGTTCCGTCGTGCATGTCATCATCCAGACTTGGAATTACCCACGCAACCGTCGGCAATTTTGCAAAGCTCGTCAGGGAAGCCGGGGAAGGGCTGATGGTCACTGCTATGGTCCTTGGAGAGTCCGTCCACGGAGCGTGCTTTCGCACGTATAACCCTGATGCACAGACGGTTGAACCAACGGCGGGCAGTCCCTCGGAATAGCCCACGAAGGTCTTGCCGGCACCGATCAGTTCGCTTTCGAGAGACTGCGCGGAGAATGTATGCGGACATGAATCGACAGTGATCCCCTGCGTCGAGCCCGAGAACAGACCCAGGTAGTTTGGCTGGCTGGGATGGGTGAGGGCATACGATTTGATGAACAAGGCCCCCTGCGTAGCCAGGGTGTTGATGTAAGGGGCCTCGGACGAACCAATGATCTGCGATAGCCGTGATTCTCCTCAATTATGAGAACGACGTGTGCTGGCGTGGGAACCTGGGCAAGCGCCGTCTGGGCAAGGATGGCAAAGAAAAAAGATGGAACCGCAAACATGCAAAAAAGGGAAACCCTGCGAATTGGGGGGATGCACGGGGAACTCCTGGGAAGATTTGGCTGAAATCAGAAATTCTGGGATAACTTGTTTCCAAATACCACGGGGGGGCTACCACCCTTGAGTCAAGCTTCGGCAGGTCTAAAACCGTTCCTGCGCTGATCGTGGGTAGGGCATTGGGCACTCAGGTCGTGCTGAAGGATGAGGTCCAGAATTCCAGAATGTTGGCAAGCTCTCGGGATCAAGATCGTTCGATCGTCACCTTCTTTACCACTACGTCCTTCGCCGGCCGGTCTTGGCGATTGCGTGGGACCGCAGTGATTTTGTTCACTACATCTTGCCCCTCCACGACTTCACCGAATATCGTATGCTTGCCTGTTAGCCAGTCCGTGGCTCCCACGGTGATGAAAAACTGCGAGCCGTTGGTATTCGGGCCGGCATTGGCCATGGCAAGTTTGCCGGGCTTATCGAACTTGTGCGGCGACCCCTTGGTTTCGTCCTCGAACTGGTAGCCGGGTCCGCCCATGCCTGTTCCCTGGGGATCCCCACCTTGAATCATGAAGTCGGGGATAACGCGGTGCAAAATCGTCCCGTCATAGAGTCGGCCTTTGCTCTTCTTTCGGGTGGCGGGATGCGTCCACTCACGCTTGCCTTCGGCAAGTTCGGTGAAGTTGGCGACAGTCTTGGGCGCATCTTTTTCGAACAAGCGGCATGTAATGTTTCCCTCGCTTGTTTCAAAGATGGCATAGAGTCCGGGCTGGCGAGTCATAGAAATCCTTTCGAAATGTAATCAGTTGTCGAAAATATCTGGGCTGTAAGGTGGCAACTCTGCTTGTCGGAACATCCTGGCTATTTCGGGTTAGCGGGCGTCTTCGTGGTGGCATTCGCTGGCTTTTTCACACTCCCTCCGGTCTTGGCAGCAGCAGCGGCACCGCCACGGACGATGCTGACATGAGTGATCTTCACTGGACGGAAAGGCTTATCATCACCGGGGTCGCGAGCCATGCGGGCAATCTGCTTCACCAACGTCACCGTCGCTTCATCGCACTGTCCAAAGATAGTGTAATTACCGTTCAGATGCGGCACCGCTACTTCCGTGATGAAAAATTGTGATCCGTTGGTATCGGGGCCGGAGTTCGCATAAGCCATGCGTCCCGGCTTATCGAACAGCAGGTCGGACGAGACTTCATTCTTGAACTTGTAACCCGGATCACCCGTTCCGTTGCCGGCAGGATCGCCACCCTGAATCATGAAATTAGGAATCACACGGTGAAAGATGGTGCCATCGTAGAGCGGCGTTCCGTGCTTGGTAACATGGCTGACCGGATTCTTCCAATCCTTGGTGCCGGTGGCCAAGCCAATGAAGTTGGCCACCCCGATCGGTGCTTTGTCGGGAAACAGTGTACAGGTCATTTTGCCAACGGTGGTGTCGATGACCGCGGTGGTTTGTCCAGCTGCAGCATGGTGAACGGCCATTTTGGATCCCGCCGCGGGCTTGGCGGTGGGCGTCTTCTGGGTTGAGGCTGCCTGAGCCCAGGCGCCGAGCGAATAGAGGGAAAGCAAGGTCAGATGTGCGAGTGTCTTAGGCATGAGATCTCCTTCAAATGAGTGCTTGTGATGAGTGGAAATGGCAACTTCGCATTGTACGACAGCGCGCGTGCCGCATGGCCTCCGCCAAGAGTTGCGGAGGTGGTGCACGAAGCACTCGACCTCGGACATCGCTGAGCCGTCAACCATTGTCGAACACCCAAGCCGATGACTTGGGGCGTTCAGCACGCGGATCATTGGGCCGCATTCTTTGTATTCCGCTGCGCGGCGTGCATCTCGTGGCTCACTTTTTCCACCTCACGAAAAACACGAAGAGTGTTGGCTCCGAGAATCTTTTTGATGTCGGCCGCGCTATAGCCGCGGTCGAGCAGCGCTGCGGTGATGTTGGGTAGGTCGGCGGCAGAGTCAATCCCCTGAGGAGTGGCGCCGCTAACGCCGTCAAAGTCAGAGCCCAGGCCCACATGGTCTATACCAGCGACTTTAGCAATGTGATCGATGTGGTCGATCAGAGCTTTGAGCGGCGGACGGGGAATCTTGGCCATCCACTCTCGTTCGATGCGGTTAATTTCAACGTAGTTGACCGGTTTGCCTTCTGCTTTTAGCTGATCAACGTATTTCTGCACAGCGGCAGCTTGGTCCTTGGCTTGTGCCTCCATCGCTGCGCGGAAATTGTCATCGACGAAGCCTGAATAGAAATTCACCTGCACGACACCGCCGTTTTTGGCAACGGCGCGGAGCATATCGTCGGTCATGTTGCGGGGATGATTGGTGAGCGCGCGGGCGGAGGAGTGCGAGGCCATGACCGGCGCTTTGGTGGTGGCAATCGTGTCCCAGAAAGTCTTGTCCGCGACGTGTGAGATGTCCACCAACATGCCAAGGCGGTTCATCTCTAACACGACTTGCTTGCCGAAGTCGGTCAAGCCGTTGTGATGCTGAACTTTCGGGTCGTTGATGTCGCCGGAAGAGTCGGCCCATTCGTTGGTGTTGGACCAGGAGAGCGTCATGTAGCGCACGCCGAGACGATAATAGTCGCGCAGCAAGCGGATATCGTTCTCAATGGAATGCCCGCCCTCGATGCCCATAAGCGCCGCGAGTTTGTGCTGTTGGTGGGCACGTTCAATATCGGCGACTGAGAAAGCCATCATCATGCGCTCGGGATGCCGGGCCGCCTGTTCATAGACGGAATCGATCAGGTCGAAAGTGTGCTGCGCGAAATGGCCCTGATTGGTTTCTGGCTCAACCCAGATGGAAAAAAATTCGGCACCCAGGTTACCGCGGCGAGCTTTATCGAGACTGATATGCCCGACGTCATGAGGATCGGTTGAGCCGATGTCGAAGTTCTCATCGAGAAAGCGTTGCGGGGTGTCGGCGTGGGTGTCGACGACGATGGCGGAGTCGTGGATGGCCCGGGGGTGCGGGGTGATGGTTGCGGAATCTGACGGCGCGGGAGACTTAGCGGTGTGATCTTGGCCTACGGCGAATGCCGCCGCAGCCAGCACTGAAAGAAGAAGAAAGATAAGCCTGAAAGCAATCATAGATTTGTCTACTTGCGGGGATTTGTCTCCTTGCGAGATCCTCATGGCAAGCCACTGATTCTACACGGAACCATTCGCTCAGTAAGCCTGATCCTAATCAACGCAAAGCACGCAAAGCGGCCAGAGCTTGGCGCACGCAGACTTCAAGGGGCTGATCGGTGTCGATCACCGTTTTCGGCATAGTGATCGCTTCGAAACGGGCCCTTAGCTCGAGGTAAAGCTTGTAATCGCGATTGCCGGCGCGGTGCACACTGGAGGCGGACTCTGTCTCCAGACGCTGTTTTGCAGTTTCCTCCGAGCACACACACTCAAGAATGCGCCACGGCTGATGCAACTGGTTCGCCGCAGTAAGCACATTTTCGATTTGATAACGGCGGGAGAATGGGCGGCCGTCGAGAAAGATCATGCGCGACGAGTCTTGCCGCAACGAATAGGCCGCGGTTTCCAGCATGACTCGAACGCAGAAGTCGTCCTGGCGCGATGAGTATTCGATCTCCTGCGGTAGAAACAGCGCATGGCGAATCTCGTCTTTGCTTAACACGCGCCCGTCAGTGCGGCTGGTAAGTTCACGGGCGAGCGTGGACTTGCCGCTCCCCGGAAGTCCGGCGAGAAGAATGATCATGGGTGAGAACAAAGTTTACAGGGTTTGTTCGGAGACCTGAAGGCTACTTATTGAGGCTTAAAGCCGTGACCGGAGCATCAGGTTGCTCCATCGGAACCAGGTCTTGCGTCAGGCGCCATTCTGCATACCGACCCGAAACCATGATGTGGAAGACCCACTGATGGCGCTCTTCTTCGGGTTCCACCAGACCAATGGCCTTCATGTAGAAGAGGTAGTGTTCCATCCAGCGAATCTGTTCCTTGCTCATTCCACGGCGCTGCAGGTCGACAGTTACGCCGGCTAGATGTGAGGAAGCCGTGTCGCCGTCGCACGGCGCGGCATTCCGATTGTGGCGCCGAAGTTTTTTCTGAACCTTCACCGTGCGGACCGCTGAATTCACCTGAATCTGCTGGTGGAAGCGATGGTAGTACGCCTGGCCTAGGTCTTCGGTAAAATCACGCGTCCACGGGCGGGAAAAGCGGCGCGAAGGATCGAGACGGGGGTCAAAGCGCAACGATTCGCTGGCTCGAATGGGCAGAAGTGCCTGGCTTGCCTTCAGAGCTTCCAATTCGTCGTCATCTTGAATGCGAGGCAGTTCAAGGCGATCAATTTCCGCGTTTTGCAGGATCAGAGATTCGTGCGAAGGCCTGAACATCGGGCGCCAGTGTAACCAGGAAAGAAAATGAAAACGGCGCTTGTGACGCAAAGGCCGGGAGATCGCCGTGGTGGTCACGCCCAGGAGCGGGATGCACAGGCAGGCGAGTAGGGGAAGCAGGAGGAATTCGCGCTGTATTTTTCGCTTCACGAAGTGGCTCACATCTTTCCCGTACGGCCTACACACAACTGGCGGTGATTCTACGCTACGACTGTGATCTGTCAAATGAGATGTCGCAGCCACCGACGTTACCAAAGACCGGCACCAAATCTTGGTTACCGGCTGGTTACTCAGCCAGTCTCGAACCGCACGCAATTGTTCTATGGCACGTAGGAGGCCACTTCGTCCGTCGGGTTGCAGCCGGCTCATGTGCGACGCCGGCAACAACTTGGCGAGGGTTAGATACAGAACAGTGTGGCGCGTTGTAGCGAAGTGACAAAAATCAGCGTCGGAAAAGGTCACTGATGGCTTGCTTCATGACCTCGCCACCAACTTCAGAGATGGAGCGGGTGAGGGGAATATCCTTGGGGCAGACCTCGACGCAGTTCTGAGCGTAGCCGCATTCTTGGATGCCGCCGTCGCCCATCAACGCCGCCAGGCGCTCACGCTTAAGGGATTGGCCGGTGGGATGGGTGTTGAAAAGCCGGACTTGCGCGATAGTAGCCGCGCCCACGAATCCCGTATCTTCATTGAATTGCGGACAAGCCTCCATACAGCAGCAGCACGAGATGCAGCGGGAGAGGGGGTAAGCCACTTCCTGATCTTGCTGGGTCAGACGCGGGCCGGGGCCAAGATCGTAGGAGCCGTCAATCGGCACCCACGCTTTAACCGCTTTCAGATTCTCAAAGAGCACATTGCGGTCCACGGCGAGATCGCGGACCACGGGAAACTTTTTGAAAGGCTCCACTCTGACAGGCTGCTGGAGATTATCGATCAGGGCCGAGCAGGCCATGCGGGCGCGTCCATTGATGAGCATGGCGCACGAGCCGCAGACCTCTTCGAGACAATTGGAGTCGTAGGTGATGGGCGTTGTCGGCTTGCCCTCGCGGGTGACGGGGTTAGTGGCGATCTCCATGAGGGAGGAGATCACGTTCATGCCCGGATGCCAGGCCAGTTCGAACTCTTCCCAGTAGGAAGCGGAAGTGGGAGTGTCCTGGCGCTTGATTGTGATGACGACGGACTTATGTTCAGCCATTTTAACTCGTAGCCTTTGCCCAAAAGCTTGTCATTAGTCAGACCGTCATTCTGAGCGGAGCGAACAACCGATGTACTCCACTGGCGCGGGCAAATTGCATAGATCCCGCGCTTCGCTCAGGATGACAAACCAGCTTAGATTCACTTTGCCGCATCGTACTTCCTCGGCCGTGGCGGAATCAGCGACGTATCCACCGGCTCGAACTCGAATTTCGGCTCATCCGCATCTGGCGCGAAGTACGCTTTCGTAGTCTTGAGGAAATTCTTGTCATCTCGCTCAGGAAACTCTGGCTTGTAGTGCGCGCCCCGCGATTCATCGCGCATCCGCGCTCCCTGAGCCACGACCCGCGACAACTGCAGCATGTTATAAAGCTGGCGCGTGAAAACCACACTGGTGTTCGCCCACTGCGTGCGGTCGCTCAAATTGACGTTACGGAAGCGCTCGAGCATTTCCATCAACTTAGCGTCGGTCTGCTGCAAATTCTTGTTGTACCGGATGACCGTACAGTCTTTCGTCATCAGCTCGCCGAGTTCGCGCCAAAGCCTGAACGGATTCTCCGTACCATCATTCTTCATCAGCAAAGCGTTGTTTTCTTCCTGCTTCTTGCGCTCCGCCCGGAAGCCGCCGTTGCCGTCCGGAAGCGCCTGCAAACCGCGTGCATACTTCACCGCGTTTGGTCCCGCCACACCTCCGCCGAAAATGCAAGACACAAGCGAATTCGCGCCCAAACGGTTCGCACCGTGATACTGATATTCACACTCGCCCGCAGCGTAAATCCCAGGAATGTTCGTGGCCTGCTGGAAGTCCACCCACAACCCGCCCATGGTGTAATGCATCCCGGGAAAAATCTTCATGGGCGTGTCGCGCGGATCGTCGCCCACAAACTTTTCATAAATTTCGAGAATGCCTTCCAGTTTGCGATCCAGAATCTTGCGGTCGATGTGGGTCAGGTCAAGGTAGACCATCGGCTTGCCATCAATGCCGAGATGGTGCTCGTACACGACCTTGAAGATGGCGCGAGTAGCTACGTCGCGCGGCACCAGATTCCCGTACTTTGGATACCACTCTTCGAGGAAATACCAGCGCTCAGTTGCCGGGATGCTTTTGGGATCGCGCTTGTCACCCGGCTTTTTCGGGACCCAGACGCGTCCGCCCTCGCCACGCGCTGATTCAGACATCAATCGAAGTTTGTCCTCGCCGGGGATCGAAGTCGGATGAACCTGAATGAACTCGCCGTTGGCGTAATAGCAGCCCTGCTGATACAGAGCCGACTGCGCCGACCCGGTGCAGACCACGGAGTTCGTCGACTTCCCGAAGATCGCTCCAATGCCGCCGGTGGCGACGATGATCGCGTCGGAGGGGAAGGTGCGGACCTCCATGGAGCGCAGGTCCATGGCGCAAATACCGCGACAGACGCGGTTTCCGTCGAGCACGGCGGAGAGAAACTCCCAGTGCTCGTACTTCTTCACCTTGCCTTCGGACTCGTAACGGCGGACCTGTTCGTCCAGCGCATACAGAAGTTGCTGGCCGGTGGTGGCGCCGGAGAATGCCGTACGGTTGTAGAGCGTCCCCCCGAAGCGGCGAAAATCGAGTAAACCTTCGGGCGTGCGGTTGAAGGGAACGCCCATCCGGTCGAGCAGGTCGATGATGCCCGGAGCGGCATCGCACATCTCATTTACCGGCGGTTGGTTGGCAAGAAAATCGCCGCCGTAGATGGTGTCGTCAAAATGCTGCCAGGTGGAATCGCCTTCGCCTTTCAAATTCTTCGCAGCATTGATGCCGCCCTGAGCGCAGACCGAGTGCGAACGCTTCACCGGTACTATCGAGAAAAGATCGACCGTACCGCCCATCTCTGCGATCTTTATTGCCGCGGAAAGACCTGCGAGGCCGCCGCCTACGACGATAATTCTGGGAGCTGCCATTGTTCTCCTATTGAATCTGATGTCGCGGCGCGAATCGAAAGTGCTACCGCATCACGATGGCGTCTGTTGGACTGACGACAGTATCTGTGGGCTGCAGGGGCCAATCGAGGAACGAGCGCACCGTGACCATGCCCACGACGATGAACAGTGCTGCAATCGCGAAGCAGACATAGGCGAAGCGCCGGCGCGCCTTGTCGCCCGTCGCAATGCCCCACTTAGCAGCAAAGAGCCACAGTCCGTAAGCGAAGTGCCACGAAGCACAAACAATGCCTACCACGTAAAAAGCAACCGCCCAGGGATGCTGAAATTCGCCCTGCACTTTGCCAAAAGCCGCATTGGGATGCGCTAGCAGGTGGACGCCGCTGAAACGCAGATGCCAGGTATGCCAGACCATGTAGGCGAATGCGATGGCTCCGGTCCAACGCTGAGAGGAGTACATCCAGTTGCCGGCCCAGGGATAATCGGCTAGATTGCTCTCGCCGCGATACCAGATATAAAACCCGTAGAGGGCGTGGTAGAGGATGGGCAACCAGATGCCGAACAGTTCCAGTCCGACGACGAATGGAAAGCTGGAAAGAAACTCAACCTGCTTGGCGTAGGCGGCAGGTCCACGCGTGGCGAATGCGTTGGAGATGAAATGCTCGACCAAAAAAGCGCCGATGGGAACAATGCCCGATAAAGAATGCAAGCCGCGCAAGAGAAATGAAGTCCCCTGTCCAGCGCGCAGGGGAGCCACACCTCGTTTGATCATCGGAGGTGCAGGACTGGCAGTTGCCGCCACGGAAACACTCCTTGTGAGTTCCAATGTGAGACGAGAACTTTTTATTATCTTGTCGCCAGGGAAGGGAAGTCAAGAAAGGGAGAACGCAAGAGCATCAGGGAAGAACAAAGAAAGGCGCATCCCAGGCTTGCTGGTGAAGCCCTCCACGAAAGACACACCGACGGTAAGGCGCTGGGGCGACACACTAAAAGCGTCAGCATTTGATTAAGGAATTCACTAGGTCCCAATGGTCTGGTCTCGGACGGGGCTGGCGGAAATCCACTGCAGGAACTGCCGAAATGCCGCTCCACGATGACTGTAGCTGGCCTTCTCTTCTGCCGTCAATTCGGCGAAGGTTTTCTGAATTTGCGGAAAAAAGAAAAGCGGATCATAGCCAAAGCCATTCACACCGCGAGGCACCTCTAAAATTGCGCCCTCGGCTTTGCCTTCAAACACAGCCAGCGTCCGGCCATCTCGCGCGGCAGCAATGACACACACAAAGCGCCCGCTGCGCCGCCCGGGCGGAACATTTCTGAGCTCGCGGATCAAGCGCGCATTATTGGCTTCATCCTCCGTGTTGTTGTGCACAAGATGAGGAGCTTCAGCCGCGTAGCGAGCGGAGTGCACACCGGGAGCGCCATTCAGGGCATCGACTTCGAGTCCAGAGTCATCGGAAAGTACAATCTCACCTGGTGCGTAGCGGCTGTAGGTCTCAGCCTTCTTGCGCGCGTTGGCTTCGAACGTATCACCGTCTTCTCCGACGGCGGGTAGCGACAACAGTTCAGGAAGAGCCGCGACTTCAACGTCGTAACCAGCCGCCGCTCCCCCGAAGTCGCGTAACTTGCCCTGGTTGGAAGTCGCGATGAAGATTCGTTTCATGAGCGTTGCCGCTGAGGATAGCCCTCGAACTCAACCGTAGCCGGGAAGGATACTACTAAGGTTCACGCCGGACTCTCAGGTTCCGCAGGCGAACGCTCGCGGATTGGCGTATATCGAGAAACCTCCACAGAATGAGAACAAACATACTGAGCACGGAAATCCACGCTCCCGCAGTGCGGTCCCATGTCCGCATGAACTTGATCTCCACGCGATTCGCTCCGCGGCCGACCGGAACCAGCATCTGGCCAGTGCCTTCCCGCGCTGTGGCTTGCACCGGTTGTCCATTTACTTCTGCTCGCCACGCCGGATAGTGAAATAGATGCAAAGCCAGATTCGCGGGAGCAGACATCTTCGCGGTAAAAAGTTTGGACTGGGGTCCCCACTCGAAAACGTGAATAGCGGCATTTGCCGGACCATCGACGGTGACGAGGCGCGCACCCTTGTCGACATTGGAGACGTCAGCGCCCGCTGGCGTGTATTCGTCCGTTCCTTCGTAGCCGGAGCCGCTTGCCATGTTGTCCTCGATCTCGCGCAGGTCGGCGGGACCGTCCCACCATGGCGGCTGAATGTGTTGCCATCCGAACGCAATCACCAGAAGCGTTGCCATATAGACGGCAAGACGCAGGGTCCATCGCTGGATTGCCAGCGTAAGGAAAATGGAGAAGGCTACGCCTAGACATAACATCCAGCGCCAGGGAAACTGCATGAAGCGCAGCTTGGGCAGAAAGTTCCACAGCAATGCGCTAATCGGTGACATCAACAGAACAGTGGCAAGGGCCCAAACCAGACTGACATGCCATAATTTCCGACGTGGGCTGCGCCAGCAGCGCCGCGCCATCCAGGCCGCCACGAACGTCAACAAAATTTCTGCCAGCGCAACCCATGAAACAAGGTGATTGAAGGCGTCGTGATCGCGGTCGCTGGTCGTGCTGAACAGAAAGTTGTCCTGGGGACGCGAACCCGGCGAGATCGCCTCGGCGATGTTTACCCACTTCTCCTCATATACCGCTGGCACCAGATAGAAACTCGCCAAACCCGTACCTAAAAGCACGGCGGCTGCTCCCGTCAAAATCAAACGCGGCGAGCGCCCCAGCCACGCCATCACCACGATCAGCAGCGCAAATGAATAGTGAACCATCACCGCCGCCGGCGCGTTCATAAGCCAGGACGCTGCCAACACCGCGCCCAGAGGAACAATTGCGCGACGTCCCTCACTTTCGGCCGCACGCAAGACCAACAGCAGTAATAGCGGCAGCAGGGAACTGGCGAGCAGCTCCGCAAACGCGCTCCGCCAGTAAACGATCACAAAATGGTAAGGATTGGCGGCATAGAGCGCAGCCGCAAAGACAGCATCCCGACGATCGAGCCATGTCCGCGCCAACATGAACATCGAGACACCAGCAGCCACCAACGCAAGCCAGATGTAGACACCCGAAATGATTGTCCAGGGCAACAGCGCACTGAGGGCTGCTCCGACGGTCCAGGAAGCAGGTGGGTAGAACACAAAGCGGGGTTCGCCGTATGCCCAATGCGCCATTGATGCCCAGCGCGGGTAGACGATGCCCCGCTTCCATTGCGCCAACACTTCAAGCCATGAATAGAGATGAAATTCGAGGTCGTGTCCGGAAGGAGTGCCTAAAAAAAATGAAGGGGCCTCGACCGCGAAAGAGGTAGCGGCGATCGCGAGAAAAGGTCCCCAAAGCAGAGAACGCTTCGAAGCAGCAACGGAGTCAAAAGACGAAGTGGGCGTAGACTCCCCTTGGGTCGTCAACTCTTTTCCTTCGCTAACCGCCAGCCGCCGCAGAGTTTCCCATTTAGTCACAGTCTATATTTAACTGAGTTTTAATGTTTCTGAAATCATCCGGGTCATGCCGGCTGGTTAACATGTTCATACGGAGTGGGACAAATCGCGGAGATTTGCTGGACCCGAGCCAAAACCGGTGCTGGGTTTTCAAATCTCCGCCAAGAAGTCGCCGCCCAAGCCTCCCGTTTTCCTGCGGCGTCTCCGCCGTTGTTGCCCTTCTCCGGTGCCCTGAATGCGCCCACTCTCGATCGAAAGGGAGGCTCTTAATGTCACACGTTCACACTGGGACGGCAATGTGTAACCGCCGGCAGCAGGTTCGCAAAAGTAGTCAGAGCTCAATCTTCTTGGATGTTGCTGGGGGGTGAGGTTACGCGCCCGGGATTCGGAAGGATCAGGCGAGGGCGTTCTCGGAGCTGCGCTGGTGGCGAAGTTCGGCAATGAAGTCGTCTTCCTGAAGCTTTGTTCCGCGTCGCAGCAGTTCTAGAAGGAGATCTTCCATCTCCTCTTTGGACCCTTCCCGATCGGCTTCAGAGGGCTCAAATTGGCTGAGATCAGCCGTCAGCGCGCGAGGAGATATGAATAGTTCCAGCGTGGTTTCAGGACACCCGCGCAGGAAGCGAATCAAATTCTCCACCTGCGCACGCTGCTGTTCGGTCCGTGACGGGAACTCTACGCCCATGCCACGGCCTGGATGCACTACCCGGACCATCGCTTCGGTGTGGATCTCTATGCCTTCTGTCTTGAGGCACAGATCAATCAGGGAGCGCTCAGGGAACGGCGAAGTGGTTTCCACATAGCACCCGCCAAGGCTCAGGTCGGTGAGCTTGCCGTGAGGGACGCTCTCATGGGGACTCACCGCGGCGCTCACCGCGGCGGCTCGCAGCCAAGCTTTGAGTTCAGCCGCCGCGACTTCGGTCAAATCCAGGAAATGCACTCCGGTTTGTCCATTGGGGTTTGCCCAGGCCACCTGCCCGTGAGCGTCCATCTCAAAAGAACTATCGGGCAACTGAAAACGGAAACCGATAAGCAACCCAGCCGGCTGCGGCTCTGCGGTGAGCACATCCATGCCGGTTTCGCTCAGGTCAAGAAGGATTCCTTCTATCTTCCGCTGGTTGGGCAGCACCAGTGCCACCGGTGCCTGTACTGGCACACGGAAGGCGCGCCGCCGTTCCCTGCTCAACAGGGCGGTGACCGCGCACAAGCCAGCCCTGGCTTTCTCCTCGGTCAGGGGCTTATGCAGCACGAAGTGTGCGCCCGCGCTCAGAATCTCGCGAATCGCTGCGGAATCCGCCACCAGGGCAACTATTACGGGAGGACTTGTTGAACCTAAGAGCCGGGCTTCCCGGATAACATCCCGAGCCGCTTCCGAGTCGTCAAAGTCTACCACCAGAGCGTCGAACTTCTGCTGCTGTAGTCGGTTGATGGCAGTGGAAGGATCACTCCAACGTTCCACGGCGACACCGTAGGTGGGCAGGGTGCGGCCGAGTATTTCCGAAGCTGAATCGTCTCTGCTGACCAGCAGCGCCTGAACAGTCATAGCTAGAGTCCCTTGCCCAAGCGGTGGGATTATGGCCAGCGTGGTGCAGTGGACCGCCCGGCTTTGGAGGCGCCCGATGATCCTGCGGCTGCTGCGCCCGCTTTTGCGGCAGCATCAGAGTGAGCCGAGCCCTCATCCACTTCCACTAAAACCGAGTTATCCTCGTCGTCGTTCTCTGCCAGTAAGGGAGCCACTTCGCGTAGTTTTTCCGCGGCCTGTTGCAGCAGCTCGATCTGCTTGCCCAGTTGCGCGTACTTGGACTGCTTTTGCCGCAAGACCTCGTGAATATCCTTCATGCTACCCCCTGCCTCCGAATTTAAGGAGATCCGGCGGTGGCGTCAATGTAATCCAAGCTCAAGGGGTTACGTGGGTAATTAGGAGGGAATCGGTCGCGGCTTTTGAGGTAAGGGAAAGCGGAAGAGCCTCGCCAACAAAGCGAGGCTCTTAAGGTTCGTGGAGTGATCGATTTAGCTTTTAAACTTGCGGTGCATGGCGCCAGCAATTCCTACCAGGCCGGTTCCCAACAGACCCAACGTTCCCGGTTCGGGAACACTGGTTACGATGTTGGTATCGCCGCTCGAAATACTAGTCGTCCCGTTGAAGAAGCCTCGACCGGTGTTAATCGTCAACTGCGTCGTGGCGCCAAATACGGCACTTCCGTTGTACCAGGTACCGTTCACGGCACCGCTCAGAGTGTAATTGTGCGTTCCATTGGCGAGAGTCACCAGAGTCCAAGTAGCAGGGCCGCTGAAGGTACCCGAGAAGATTGCGCCATTCGGGATGCCATTGGTACCGTTACCGGTAATTAGGAAAGAACCGCCCGCCGCAAATGTACCGCCCATCTGCAGCGACCCGCCGGCCATCAGCGCACCGGTGCTGAAGCTGACGCTCCCCAGATCCCCCGTGACGAGCCCTAACCCGTTTAACCCGTTAGCTGCAATGAGTTCCGAGCCAGCTAGAGTCAACCCGGCACTGCTTCCTGTCAACGTACCGCCTGAATTGGTTGTGTCTATCGAGTCAGCGAATGCAGCGAGAGGTAAAGCTAAAGCCAAAAGAGTCAACAATGCAACACGCTTCATAGATTGTATCCTCCTGAACCTGTAACCGCCGTCTTCAAGTCTGTGGGGTTTTAAACCCCTGCCTTACTCGTGACGCGAACTAGACCACCTACACTAGAGCATCTAGACTGCCAAATAAGCATCAAATGTAAGCTGCTGATTTTACATGGTTTACACCCTTTCCGTTACGATGAGTTCAAAATGGAACCGCAAATCCCTGCATACTAGATACAGAGCCTTGCGTTCACTTCGTTATTTCTCTCTGCGCGAAGCAACGGGGGACACGCGCAAGCGCGGTTCTAATGCTGTCACAAAGCGTTCCTGCCGGATGCGGCCGTGTGCAAAGGGTTCGGCGCTTTGGCCACCTCGGTGCCATGTCATGGCACGGAAGTGTACTTCCCAAGCGCGAAGCCGGTGAGTAGTGTGATCCGTGAGCAGTTCTGGGGGAGGGCTGTTCGGGCGTCCCGCGACTCGCAAGAGTCCGGGGCGCTCTTAATTTTGTGGCAACCAGGTTGCTCCTATCCCACGGATTGACCCCAACACGACAGACGGGCTCGCTGAAGCAGAAAAAATCATGCCCCGGCTGAGGTCTGCGACGCGCTGGAGAGCGAACCGGGGTCAATGTGATCAACCGCTCAGACCTTTCGCAATAACGTCTCTCAAACGACGGGACAAGTTGGTCGCCAATGAACGGTAGAAGCGCGAACCGAGGTGCGGGAAAAGCTCAAACAAGTGTTCAAGAGTGGGCTGATCGACCAGATAGGCCTCTACGGGCGCGGCAGCGACAACGTTGGCGCTTGCCGGCGCATCCTCTAAGAACGACATCTCCCCGCAGATTTCTCCTGGACCCAAGTCACGGAACGTATTCTGCGAGGGAATTTGTACGTTGGCGGTGCCCTTAAGCAGCAAGTAAACACCATTCGGCCGTTTGCCCATCTGAATGATGCTTTGGCCTTTGCCGAAGCGCACTCGAATCGCCTTGTCTACAATCAACGCCCAATCGTTGGGCGTAAGATACGCCAGGCCGTGCTCAGCTGAAGATAGCGTGGAGAGATCTTCTTCGATAGGTTTGGACATGGCTCGAATCTCAGCTCCGATCCGAACGGAGCAACCCACGGTCACCAGAAGACGGGGCTGGACAGAGACTACCAGAAGACCAGTCGGCCGAGAGTTGACCAAGTAGCGTCATTCAGAGTTTGTTCATTCAACGAATTGCGAATTAGGTCCCCGGGAAATGATGCGAAGCCTATTTTAAATTCCCGGAAAGACACGCCTCATAACACAGCTTCGACAAGACGAGGACCGATGGCGACCCCGGAGGGAGTCGAACCCCCAACCCTCAGATCCGAAGTCTGATGCTCTATCCAGTTGAGCTACGGGGCCGTGTTTTATTCCAATTGAAAATTCCGCTTGCAGTATTAACCGACGGCCATTGTGCGCCCGCCGAGTCCCAAATCCGCCTCGTGGGAAATCAGCAAATATGGTGGGCCCGGAGAGATTCGAACTCCCGACCTAACGGTTCGTAGCCGTTCGCTCTATCCAACTGAGCTACGGGCCCCGAAAATTATTTTACTACAAGGACTTCGGAAATCCTTGTGCCCAGCGTCCTCGACGTCCTCGACCTCGTATGGAGATTCGTCTTTTGGAATGGCGTTCATTCCCTAGTGGATAGAAAACACATCGGCCTTCGGCCTCGTACTATTTTTCTTACCCGAGATCGACGATCATCTCGATTGTTCCCCTGGGAAGCGGATCGTTCACCGGATACGTTGGCATTTGCCATCTCTGCGCCACGTATATGGGGCGAACTCGGCGCGAAAGGAAAAAAGAACTTGATGAGCACCCCAAAGATCTCTAAAAAATGACCCCTTGCATGAATTTCACAGGCGTCTGGCCTATATTTTGCGTTGTACGCACAGACGTAAATCTTGCTCGCCCCAGAGCAAATCCTACAGAGTAACCACGTGTAGACCATTGTATTTTCAATAACTTGCCAAAGGCATGGCATGTGCTCTAGCAATCGCAGACGAAGTGGCGCGCAACGGGGCGCTCCAGAGAATAACTTCGGCCAGAGGTTTTCTTGAGCGCCCCTTGCATATTTTTAAGATTCCTCGCCGCATTCGAGGTTCCTCCCGCGGCGTAATTTCGGCAACATTCAAGCCAGCATCAGCTTTTCCTTCACAGCGATACCTGCTTGGCGCAAGAGCCGAGCGACGCCGTCTGGCTTAAGCCGCGAGGCGTCAAACCCCACCCGCACCGTACGATTCTTTTCATCGAATTCAACTCCGCGAATGCCGTAAACCTCGCGCATGCCATCGATGGCCCGCAATTCATTTTCGCTGGGCGCGGCACCGTAACTGAAAGCAACGTCCAAGTAGGTCATCAGTTTGGAAATCCTTTATTGATATCGATATTGATCGGTTCGAGACCCCCCCAAATGCGTAAGGGGTGAATCTAATATAGAGCACAGACAATCAAACAGCACGAGGCCGGGCGAGCAGGCATCGTGACTGGCTCGAGGTTCATGTCCACCAAACCCTCCAGTACAGCAACCGAACCGCAGCGCGACCCGGTCTGCGGGATGAGCGTAAATCCTGCCACAGCAACCCATTCACACTGGCACGCTGGCAAAGACTTCTTTTTTTGTTGCGCTCGCTGCGCCGATAAATTCAGGGCGGATCCGGAAAAGTACCTGGGCCACTCCGCGCCCATCCAATCCTCAGGCCCGGTAATGCCCAGTGCGGTCGGATCTAGTCCTCGCATCAGCTCGTCGCCAGCCGTGAATGACTCCACCAGTTTTCCACAATGGGTTGAGCGGCCAGTCCACGGGCCGGTGCAAGGGAAAGATCACGCAACATCTGGTTTCGCTGCCTACGTGTGTCCGATGTGTCCAGAAGTTCGCCAAGACAAACCGGGGGCCTGCCCATCCTGCGGAATGTCACTTGAGCCGGAATCGCTCGCGGTTCGGCGCACTGAATACATCTGCCCCATGCATCCGGAGATTGTGCGTAACGGGCCGGGTTCTTGTCCAATTTGCGGAATGGCGCTGGAGCCGCGCACGGTCACGGCCGTCGAAGAAGACAACCCAGAATTGCGCGATATGAGCCGCCGGTTTTGGGTAAGCCTGATGCTGACCCTGCCACTGCTGGCCCTCGCCATGGCATCGATGATTCGAGAGATGCCGTTGAGGCGGATTCTGCCTGGAGCGTCTCTGCCCTGGGCCGAGTTCCTGCTGGCCACGCCAGTAGTGCTATGGGCCGGCTGGCCCTTCCTTCAGCGATTCTGGAGCTCGCTGGTAAATCGCAGCCCCAACATGTTCACGCTCATTGGCATGGGCACGGGTGTGGGCTTCGCCTACAGCGTGATTGCGACCGTCGCACCTCAACTGTTTCCGCCATCGCTGCGCGGCATGGATGGCTATCCCGACGTGTACTTCGAGGCCGCCGCCGCCATTACTACTCTGGTTTTGCTGGGGCAGGTAATGGAGCTGCGCGCCCGCAGCCGCACCAGCGGCGCGATTCGAGCCTTGCTGGATTTGAGCCCCAAAATGGCGCGCCGTTTGAATCCCGACGGCAGCGAAAAAGATGTTCCCCTCGAACATGTGAAACCAGGAGACCGACTGCGGGTTCGGCCCGGAGAAAAAGTCCCGGTGGATGGCGTGATTCTCGAAGGCAGCAGCTCGATCGACGAGTCGATGATCAGCGGCGAGTCCATAGCGGTCGAGAAGACTGTCGGCGGCAACGTTATTGGCGCCACCATCAACCGAACGGGATCATTCGTCATGGGTGCAGAACGCGTCGGTGATGAGACATTATTGGCGCGAATTGTGCAGTTGGTAAGTCGGGCTCAACGCAGCCGCGCGCCAATCCAGCGGTTAGCTGACCGTGTATCTGCATGGTTCGTACCGCTCGTGATTGCGGTGGCGATCGTCACATTTGTCATCTGGTTCCGGGTTGGGCCGCAACCGCGGCTCGCCCATGCGTTGGTGAACGCCGTAGCCGTTTTGATCATTGCCTGTCCCTGTGCACTGGGACTGGCCACGCCTATGGCGATCATGGTGGGCACCGGTCGCGCCGCCCATGCTGGGGTGTTGATTAAAAACGCGGAAGCGCTGGAAACTTTAGAAAAAGTCGATACCCTGGTCGTTGACAAGACGGGAACACTCACGGAAGGGAAGCCGCGAGTGGTATCCGTGGTTACGCTGGCTCGCGAGTCTCAGCCCGCGCAACCCCCATTCGTACCGGGCCGCCGGTCGTTCAACGAAAACGAACTCTTGCAGCTCGCCGCCAGCCTGGAGCGCGCCAGCGAGCACCCCTTGGCATCAGCCATCGTTGCCGCCGCCGAAGAGCGGGGTCTTCGGTTGTCGGAGATGACTGGCTTCAACTCGCTGACTGGCCGCGGTGTAAGCGCCATGTTAGACGGCCAAGTTATCGCTGCGGGAAACGAGCGATTCCTCGAAGACCTGGGCACCGCTCACGGCGACGTTCTGCCCAAGGCGGAGGAGTTGCGCAGTCAGGGGCAAACGGTCATCTTCGTTTTGGTCGACGGCAAAGTCGCGGGTCTGATCGGGGTCGCCGATCCCATCAAAGCCTCCACGTCGAACGCAGTCCGCAACTTGCGCGATCAGGGTATCGACGTGGTGATGATTACCGGCGACCACCGGCTCACCGCACAGGCAGTGGCAAAGCAACTCGGAATCGATAAATTCGAAGCCGAAGTGTTGCCCGAGGGAAAGCTGGATGTAGTACGCAGGCTGCAAGGGCAGGGAAGAGTCGTTGCCATGGCGGGCGATGGAATCAATGACGCCCCCGCGCTTGCCCAAGCGAATATTGGCATCGCCATGGGCACCGGCACCGACGTCGCCATGGAAAGCGGCGGCGTCACGCTGGTTAAGGGCGATTTGCGGGGCATCGTGCGGGCTCGTAAGGTGAGCCAAGCCACGATGCGAAACATCCGGCAGAACTTGTTCTTTGCTTTTATTTATAACGCGCTGGGTGTACCGATCGCTGCCGGCGTGCTCTATCCATTCTTCGGACTGCTGTTGAGCCCGATCTTGGCAGCGGCCGCGATGAGCTTCAGCTCCGTTTCAGTGATTACGAACGCCTTGCGCTTGCGAACGGTGAAGCTGTGAGCCGACGGCATCGGATTACAAGGATTTTCACCGTGTCTCTGTGGTGGAGTCACAGCTTGCTCAGAAAATCCGTGATCTCAGGTTCGGTCCAATCCACAGCGCCGATGAACTTGCGGCGCATCACCCCGTTGCGGTCGATGATGTAGGTCTCGGGAAATTTGAAGGTCCCGTAAAGACCGGGAGTCTTCTGATCAGGGTCGCGGACCGTAAGCAGGTTCGTGGTGTGATCTCGCACGAACTGGTGATAGCTGTCAGGGTCTACATCAACACTCACCGCCAGCACCGTGACGCCCTTCGATTTCATCCGCTGCTGCATCTGGACTAATGAAGGCACTTCTTCTACGCAGGGCGCGCACCATGTGGCCCAAAAATTCAGCACCACAATCTGCCCGTGAAGCTGGCTGAGGGTGACCTTGCGGTCAGAGTCGTGCACACTGAAATCCGGGGCATTTGATCCGATGCGAGGCGGGCGCGTGCCGCTGTAGCACGCCGAGAGCCCAAGCCAAGCTGCCAGAATGAAAGCGGAGCGGGAGGAATCGAGAAAGCGTCGCACCCGACTATAATAGTAGATTCGGCCTATGGTGTCGGCAGACAGAGTCCCGGGGCGACCTGCGGTGTCGGTAATTGTTCCGGCTCGTAACGAAGAAACCTGCCTGGGCGCATGCCTCGAATCGCTGGTCGCACAGACCGGTGTGGCCTTCGAGATGATTGTGGTCGACGATCACTCCACGGATCGCACTCGCGAAATCGCGCAATCGTTTCCCGGCGTGCGAGTCATGGAAGCCGGTCCTTTACCCGAGGGATGGATAGGCAAGAACAACGCTGTGACGGCGGGGGCACGCGAAGCCCGGGGTCAGTGGCTCTTGTTCACCGATGCCGACACCCTACATCTTCCCGGATCGCTAGCACGGGCGTTGGCCGAAGCCAGAGCGCGGCAGGTTGATCTGCTTTCTTATTCCCCCGAGCAAATCGTCGAGAGTTTTTGGGAAAAGGCTGTGATGCCGGTGATCTTCGCAGAATTAGCGTCCGCCTACCGGCCATCGGAGGTTAGCGATCCTAAGTCCTCTGCCGCCGCAGCCAACGGACAATACCTTCTGATCAAGCGCGTGACCTACGACGCCATCGGTGGCCACGCTGCCATCGCGAGCAGTCTGCTGGAAGATGTAGCTTTGGCGCTCGCTGTGAAGCGGTCCGGTAAAAGGATATTTTTTCGCTATGGCGGCGACCAGGTCCGCACCCGCATGTATCGCAGCTTCGATCAACTCCGGGAGGGCTGGACCAAGAACCTCGCACTGCTATTTCCATCTCCAGGACGGCTCGCGCTGCGGCGAGGGTTGGAATTTGTCCTGATCGTACTCACTGTGGCCATCAGCCTTCGGAATATTGTGCGCGATCTGTGGCAGCCGGCGGCAGCATGCGGCCTACTCGCCTTAGGGTTGTGCGGGATTTTCTACAAGCGAATCCGCCGTGCCCACTTCAGTGGGGACGCAACCGTTCTCGCGCTTCTCGGCCTGCCGCTTTTCTCAGGTTTACTATTGCGCTCGAAATTATTTCACGACCACGGCAAGGTCTCGTGGAAGGGGCGGAGCTATTCCGGCCGACCAGCGGTTAAGCCACTCCCGGATACGCAGGAGAAACATGGTCTATCTCACGCGCAAAGCTGAGTTTTCCGCGTCGCACTACTATCACAATCCGGAGTTCACTCCGGAGGAGAACAGCCGCGTTTTCGGCAAATGCAACAATCCCAATGGGCACGGGCATAACTACACCCTCGAAGTCACCGTAAAAGGCGATGTCGACGCCCGCTCCGGCTTCGTTGTCGATCTGAAGCAACTCAAAGAAATCATGAATCGCGAAGTGCTGGATGCCATGGACCACCGTTTCCTCAACAAGGAAGTTCCGGAGTTCTTTACGCACATTCCAACCACCGAGAATCTCTCCATCGCGATCTGGCAGCGCCTGGCCACCAAGCTGGAGAAGGCGCACCTGCACCGCGTGCGGGTCTACGAGACGCCCGATCTGTTCGTCGATTTCTACGGGGAACAATGAAAGCTTACCTCACCCGGCGCTACCTTTTTTCGGCCTCCCACCGCTTGCACAGCGACCGCATGTCGGCAGAAGAAAACCGCGCCACCTACGGCAAGTGCAACAATCCCCACGGCCACGGCCACAACTACACCCTGGAGATCACGGTCAGCGGGCCCGTCGACCAACGCACCGGCATGGTTTGCAATCTGGTGCATCTAGATGGCTTTGTCGAACGTGAGCTTCTCGCTCGCTACGACCGCGAAAATTTGAATGTCCTCCCGGAATTCGTGGCCACAGTCCCTACGACGGAGAACCTTTGCGTCGAACTCTTCAAAAAAGTGCAGCGTGGCTTCCATCGCGCGCATCTTGAAAGAGTGCGGTTGGAAGAGACTATGTTGAATTCGTTCGAGTACCGGGGCGGGAACGAGGACCACCGGATTTGGTGAACGCCCTTTTCCGAATCATGAGATGCAGCAACTGAAACCGTCACCATGAAACCAACGACAGAGCCAAGCACCGTGACCAGCGCCGGCTTTGAAGATCTCGTTCGTGAAATGCTCGTGCGTCTCGGCGAAGATCCAAATCGCGAAGGTCTCACCCGCACGCCCGAGCGAGTGCGCAAGGCCCTGCAGTTTCTTACCAAAGGTTACAGCGAAGATCCGGAGAGCCTGCTCAAAGGCGCGCTGTTCACGGTCGGCTACGATGAAATGGTCATCGTCAAAGACGTTGAAATGTTCAGCCTCTGCGAACACCACCTGCTTCCGTTCTTCGGCAAGGTGCACGTCGCTTATGTGCCCAAGGGTAAAGTGATGGGCCTCAGCAAAATTCCCCGCCTTATCGAGCTCTTTTCTCGCCGGCTGCAAATTCAAGAACGGCTTACCACCCAGATCGCCGAGACCATTCAGAATGTCATCGAACCCCAGGGTGTCGGAGTGGTCATCGAAGCCAGGCACTTGTGCATGATGATGAGGGGCGTCGAAAAGCAGCATTCTGCCGCAGTCACGTCAGCCATGTTCGGCTGCTTCCGCACCGAGGAAGAAACCCGGTCAGAGTTCTTGTCGCTGATTCGAAATCGCCCCAACGGCATGTAGAGGTACTCACAAGATTGCGATTCGTATCAGGGCCTGACTTTCGTCGTGCCGTGCGAGCAACCGGGTCAGACGGCTTCAGCCACAGGGGTCGTCCACCGGAGATCCGTGGGCCTGGTTCACAACCATGGCCACGCAACCACCGCAACGCGATAAGATTACGCCTCAGATGTCCGGGCTCCCCAATGCCACGACAACCTTCAAGTAACACATTAACATCAGTCGGCAGGGAAAACTTATTGCGCGGGCAGATCGCGCTCATTACCGGCGCCACGCGAGGCATCGGACTGGCAATAGCCCAAGCCCTGGCCACTGAAGGCTGCGACTTGATTCTCACTGGCCGCGGCCCGTCGGCCCTGGCTCGTATTCGCAGGGAACTTAGCCGTGGCCAACGACGAATCCTGGCTGAGCCATGTGACGTCCGCGATCCTGGCTCTGTCGAGACTCTATTCCGGGCCACCCGCAAACAATTCGGCCGACTCGATATTCTGATCAACAACGCCGGCATCGCCCATCCCCATCTGCCCATCGATCAACTCCCCTTTGCCCTCTGGAGAGACGTGATGGCAACGAATCTCGACGGAATGTTCCTCATCACCCAGGCCGCTCTGCCGGTAATGAAGCGGGGAGGCACCATCGTGAACAATCTCTCCATCGCCGCCACGCGCGTCTTCGCGGGTTCAGCTGCCTACAATGCATCCAAGCACGGAGCACTGGGCTTTACCAACACGCTGCGCGAGGAATTGCGGCCAAAAGGAGTCAGGGTCATCGGCCTCCTGCCGGGAGCCACCGACACCGACATTTGGAAAACGCTATGGCCGCAGGCGCCGCGTCCCAAAATGATGTCGCCTAAAACTGTGGCGGAAGCGGTCGTCTATGCGATTACGCTGGCCTCCCACGCGACCGTGGAAACACTCGAAATCCTCCCTACCTCGGGAACGTTGTAGCGTCCGACCCATGGTTTGTCCGACCCATGGTTTGTCCAACCCATGGTTTGTCCAACCCATGGTTTTGCCGACCCAGCATATTCCGGATAAAATGACGACCGGTCTAAACCGACATACGACGGAGGAGGTACCCATGAAGAAAACCGGGATCTTTGCCGCAGTCTTACTCTCTGCAATTTTGACGGTCGGGGTTCCCGCCCAGGACACCGCCAAGAAACAGACGCCGGTCAAGCCCGCCGCCAGTCCCTCTCAAGCAGTGCTCGAGGCCTGGAACGACGTCGCTAGAAAGCTGATCGCCATGGCCGAAGATTTTCCGGAAGACAAGTACGACTTCAAGGCCACCCCGGCGCAGCGCAGTTTTGCCGAGAATCTTCTGCACACCTCGAATGCCAACTATTTTTTCACCAATATTGCCCGCGGAGAAAAACCTCCCGCCGAGGAAGACCCAAAGCGCGAACAATACAAGACCAAGGCTGACGTGGTGGCGTTTGTGAAGAAGGCATTTGCCGACGGCGTCGACGTTATCAAGGCGAAAGACGTGTCACAACTCGTAGTGGATCCCTTCGCCCACCAGCAGGTCCGAATTTCCGATCTTGCCTACGCGTTCATCGAGCATAACGGAGAGCACTACGGCCAGCTCGTGGTCTATTACCGTCTGTCGGGTTTGGTGCCACCGGAATCCCGTCCGAAGAAGTAAAGAAGGCTACGCAACGCCGTAAGGAGAACGCCGCTGGCGCCCGGGGAATAGTTTGATCAACACAACGCCGGCGACGAATCCGCCAACGTGCGCCCAGAACGCTATTCGGCTGTCGTTGCGGCCTTCGTAAGCCAGTGCGGTCGCGGTGCCGCTCAAGAATTGCAGCACGAACCAGTAACCCAACACGACCCAGGCCGGTATGTGGATAATGAACACGAAGAACCAGGTCAACACACGCGCCCTCGGGTACAAAACGAAGTAGGCTCCCAGCACCCCTGCAATGGCTCCGCTGGCACCCAGAGTTGGTACGCGTGAGTACGGATCGACCGCAATTTGGGTAGCCATGGCAATGAGCCCGCCGAGAAGATAGAACACCAGATACGGGAAGTGCCCCAGGTAGTCCTCGACGTTATCGCCAAAAATGTATAAGAACCACATGTTGCCGATCACGTGCATCCATGAGCCGTGCAGGAACATTGACGCGAAGAAGGGAAGCGCGATGGCTAGCGGAGAGTAATTTGGTGATCCCGACAAGAAAGCCGTCAAATGCGCCGGAACGATGCCGAGCTGGTAAACCAAGGCTTTGAGACTGGCGGGATCGAGCGACGCCTCGAAGAGAAAGATCAGAAGATTCAGCCCAATCAAAAAGCTGTTGATGTACGGAGTCGAGTACCGCGGCTGGTCGTCTCGAATGGGAATCATGGGGGAGGTGGTAGTTTAGTAGCTGTGTAGTCCGTGATTGGTCAGCTCAGCATTTGATCCTCGATTACAAATTTACACAATTACTAAATTACCAAAATCCCCATGAATGGCGTACTCATCATCGATAAACCCGCGGGCCTCACGTCCCACGACGTGGTCAACCGGGTCCGGCAAATCCTGGGGCAACGGTCCGTCGGCCACTTAGGGACTTTGGATCCTCTCGCCACAGGTGTTTTGCCTCTAGTAACCGGCAGCCTGACGCGTCTGGCCCAGTTTTACACCACATCGCAAAAGACATACGAAGGCGTCGTGCGCTTTGGCTTCGCTACCGACACCTACGACGCCGACGGCGAGCCATCCTGTACGGCGCAGTCCGTCAATTTGCAGTTACGTCAGGTATCAGACTTGGCCGCGCGATTCCGGGGAGTCCTCGAGCAAATGCCACCGCCGTTCTCGGCCAAGAAAGTGCACGGCGTGCCCGCTTATAAGTTGGCGCGAAAGAAAAAAGAGGTAGAACTGAGGTCAGTTCAGGTCGAGATCAAAGAATTCGAGATCCTCAGCGTGGAAGGGGATCGAGCGAGCTTCCGCGCCCGCGTCTCATCCGGAACCTACATGCGGTCAGTGGCGCATGAGATGGGCCAGCAACTGGGTTGTGGCGCCCATTTGGAGACGCTGCGTCGTACCGCCGTCGCCGAATTCAACCTCAGTGACGCTCACTCAGTGGAGCAACTACAGCAGGCGGCACAAAGCGGAAGGCTGGAAGAAATGTTCGTGCATCCGCGACGGCTGCTTCCCGATTTCCCCGCGGTTACAGCCGATGAGGAAAACGCGGCCCGCATTCACACTGGCCGCGCAGTGAATCTTCCCGAGCTTTCCCAGGCTCGCATCGTTAAAGTGTTTCGCGCGCAAAAAGAATTGATCGCCATCGCCACCCGTGTGGCAGGGACGCTGTTCCATCCCTCTATCGTCTTTTCCTCTGAGGTCCGCTCCGCTGCCCGCATCGGGTAGTACCTCAAGGTCTCACACGCCCTAGACAGCAACCTGTTTAACGCCCTCTCCATCTAAGAATCCCCATGTTCGACGATCAGATTCGCTGAGAGGCCCACATGAAGCCGGCTTGCCCCGTCTCGCGCCTGCGTCATTGCTTATCTGGACGGCAAAGAGGTGTATTCGGTTTCTAGCGGGACGGTTCACACCTACATCAGGGTGGCGAAAGGATCAAATCACATAACCGTTCAATAAACCAATACAAACGGGCCCAACTTGGGGCGCAATGGTGTATGTCACAACTCCATCAGAGCAGCCGTTGACATAACAGGAGGGTCGGTTGCGAAGCTGTCAGTGCACAGGCGGGCCAGCGTGCCGCTCGAAATCCTAATCGACCTTGGTGGAACGCCGCCATTTCGCGTGCAACCAGATCAGAACTCCCAAGGCACAAACTTCCAGGGGACCGGGCGGAAGAATCGTCATCTGCCACAGACTGGCATAATCGACTGTCGCTACATAGGTCGTCCATATCGTCCCCCCTGCGGCGAGCAGGCTTCCGAGACGCTCTTCCGTAGAAATGCTGAACGGATATCGCCGGCCACTGGGCTTGCTAGCCGGCTTAATGACGGGCGCGTACATCGGCGCTCGCGGCAAATCGAGATAGCCTTCGCGTCCAGCGTCCCAGTCGATGAACTCGCTCTTATCGTTTTTTCCCACAGCTTTTACAGTGCCACGAAAGAGGCCGCGCGCGCATGTTACAACCGTAACCTGCAGGGCTCTCATCAGGAGGGAAGGCCACAGATTGAACCCGGGCGGAAGAGCTGAGCAGGCACTTGGATGGTGGCGTGCCGAACTCTTGCGCCGGGATCCGGAGAGTTTACTGCTTCTGCGTAGGCGCGGCGCCAATCGACTGCGTCGGAGGCACGGCCGCCGCTTCGGGCCTGAAATAGCGCACGGTCACATCATCCCCGATGTAGGCAACGTCACTCGCTCCCACTCGAACCCGACGTGTCGTGGACTTGGGTTTGGGATTGAAGTAGCGTATGGTCACATCGTCTCCGATGTAATCCACCTCATTTTCGCCAACCCGAACCCGCCGGAGCGAAGCTCTGCCAGTTCCGGCCGGTTTCACCAGGACAGGCGCAGGCGGGAGCGTGGGCGTGCCGTTCGCAGATACTTGCTTCACCCGTAGAACAGGGGCCTGTGGGCCAACGACAATTGGCGCTTGGACGGCTGAAGGTCTAAAGGATGAGGCCGGTCGCCGATTATAGACAAACCAGGAAGTCAGCACGAGCAGAGCAGCAACCGCCGCGGCGGCCACGTTCCACCGGCGACCGCCCCAAGAACCGCGTTTGGCCTGCTGCAGGAGCGCCGTCGCCAGCACGGCCGTCTGCCTAAGTATTGACACCTTCCCGTCCGCCGCCGCCGTGGCTTGGCAAGGCGGCTGGATAGCACGCCTGTCGGCATCCGGAGTGGATCCAGTATGGTTGAGAACCACCGTCCTTTGATGAGGACTCTGCTGAACAATGTTTGGAAGGGCGAGGTTCGAAACGGCGAGGTTCGGAACGGCGGGGTTCGGGATGGCCGGGCGAGGCGCTGTGCCGGTTTTTTCCCGTTCAAGATGAGTGGATTGGGACATTGCCTCGCCGATCAGGCCGGCCATCAATCGATAGGCGCGGACCTCGCAATCCTGAAAAGCGTGCGCTTCGCCGAAGAAGACCTCCAGAACACCCGCTACCGACTGTTCGTGATAAATCAGCAAGATTAGCAGCGACTTGGCCCCGAACTGCCGGCAAATCTCCGCTTGAATCCGCGTGTCCGTTTCGACATCCTCGACACGAAGAATCTCGCGGCCCCCCGTGGTGTCCGCCGGGACACTCAGCGTTGCCATCACATGCCGCCCTACATAATCGGCGGCACTTCCGCTTCCGGCCCGATAAACCAGTTGATGTCCTTTGAACAGAGCGATCGCAACCCCAGTGGCATTGGCCACGGTTTGTGCGCGGTCGACTATCAACTGCATTGTCCCGTCTACATCGAGCTCTCTCCTGCCGATCAACCCTTGGACTTCGACGATGGCGGAGAGCCACTGCTTGTTCATCTGACTCTGCTGCACCGCGAATGCGTTGGCCAAAAGCTTCTGGAGAGCATTGCGATCGAGGCTGGAATAAATAAACATATCCGGGGTGCTGCGATTGGATGCCTGCACCTGCCGGACGGGTTGGTGGTCCGAATGAGCCAAACCAGGTTCGTTACCGGCAAACGGCAGTTTCTCATCGACCGAATGCACTGTCAATGGGAACGACACTGTACGGCCCGCTCGTGAATCCGAGCAGCCGAAAGGCGCTGCCAATCGGGCCTCGCCACAACCTGCAACTTTTGACACAACTGCAGCCCAAATCCCGCGCTGTCCTATACCCACCTATCATTGGTTCAACCGTTACTTGGAATTTTCACGCCTCCGTCAGGGTTGTCCTAGGTTCGACCGGCTGAGGTGAACTTGCTTTGAATTCCGATAGCAATGGCAAACCTTTGTGCGAGACTCTAACCAAGTCAAGCTTCAATCCGATTGCAAAATAGACCGGGATGAAGAATCCGCACGACATTATTTCCAATCGCCTCCAGCGCATACCAGACCGGCGCATGCAAGTCCCAGCCAGTAAACAAAATTCAGAGTCGTTGCATGATGAGTCGTAGGGTCGGCAAGGGTAGCGGTCTGTCTTCCGAATACAGCAGGACCAAGGAATGATGCCAGCCAGTATTTCTCCTACGCCGTCGATTTTTCCTCATCACTTTCACCATAAACCGGGTCCAAGCCATGCTCGGGTTGAAACGATGTTTGGCAGGACGCTCGATGGAGTAGCGGCGTTGCTAAAGTCAAGAGCCTTGCATCTTTCTTGACGCTAAGGGGACGGACCTTTTACTGTGACATATCCGGAACCCTAATCAGCCATATGAAGCTGTCCGTCGTCATGCCCATATACAACGAGCGGAGTACTTTACGCGAAGTCATCTCTCGTGTCCTGGCTGTGCCTTTCGACATCGAACTTGTGTGCGTGGACGACGGCTCCGCCGACGGTTCACGCGAAATCCTCGCCGAGTTGCAGGCTAGTCATCCCCAGATACGTGTGTATCTGCAACCGGCGAATATGGGAAAAGGAGCGGCCCTGCGCCGCGGCATCCGGGCCTCAACCGGCGACTTCGTGATCATTCAGGACGCGGACCTGGAATACGATCCGGCTGAGTATCCTAAGCTGCTGGAACCGCTAATTCAGGGCAGGGCTGACGTAGTATACGGTTCGCGCTTTCTCGGTGGCGGGCCGCACCGCGTGCTTTATTTTTGGCACTCGGTAGGGAACTCGATTCTTACTTTGATTTCGAACGCCCTGACCAACATGAATATGACCGACATGGAAACTTGCTACAAAGTCTTTCGCCGGGAAATCATTCAGTCCATCCCGCTTGAGGAGGACCGCTTCGGTTTCGAGCCGGAGGTTACCGTCAAGGTAGCCAAACGCCGGCTGCGCGTCTACGAAGTTGGCGTCAGTTATTCGGGCCGAACCTACGCCGAGGGAAAAAAGATCAGCTGGAAGGATGGCTTCCGCGCTTTATGGTGCCTGGCCAAATACACCCTGAAAGAACCGGTCATGCTCAGCCAGCAAGCAGCAGATGGCGCCGTTCGGCAACTGGGGAACTGAAGCGTTGCCTTTGAAGTCATGGTCTTGGCGACAAGGGTGTGCTAGGAGCCAGGGCGCCAGCGCAATGTCCGATAACAGGTATTATGTAAACTAGCGAGGGTCGGCGGCTGTTGGACTCCGGCTTCATGCTTTCTCGAAGGCTTCATTTCTAGGGTGGTTTGGAATCGGACCAGACGGGCGTTCAGAACCCCTACATCTTGTATTTCCCCAGATCCTCGTCGTTAAGTCCCTCTAGCCACTTGCGCAGCTCGTCGGTGGAGACGCGGTCCGCATTGGCAGCTAGCTTTGAGCTCTTCAGCACCATATCATCGACGAAGATGGGACAATCTACGCGCAGAGCGAGAGCCAGCGCGTCTGACGGCCGCGAATCGATGCTGATAACCTCGCCGCCCCGGTCCAGCCAGATGACAGCGTAGAACGTGTCCTCCCGCAGTTCGGTCACTACAACCTTGTGAACCTGGGTCTCCAGTCCCGTCAATACGCTCTTAATCAAGTCATGGGTCATCGGCCGCGGCGTGCTGACCTTTTCAATCTCCAGCGCAATGGCATTCGCTTCGTAAACTCCCACCCAGATAGGCAGCACGGCGTCCCCCGACACGTCCTTGAGAATCACGATCGGCATCTGGGTGACGGGATCCATCATTAGGCCTCGAATTGTCATCTCCACTTCCATCGTGACCTCCGGCGTTTCTTTGCTCCTTATATCACCATTTCTCCTAAAAGGCTGTTGGGAAAGCTGGCGGTGATACTCACGGGAACATAGCTTCCCACCTTCGGCTCAGCCCCTTCCGGGGCGCTGAAGTTGAGCGTCTTGTTTTGCGAGGTTCGGCCAATCCACTGCTTGCGCGCTTCGTTTCGTCCTTCGACCATTACTTCAGCTCGTGTTCCTATGTATTTCCTGTAGCGGATAATCTGAATCTCCTTCTGCTTCGCCATCAGAACTTCCAGGCGGCGTGACTTCTCCTGCTCAGGAATGGCGTCGTCCAAGGCCAACGATGGTGTGTTGGGACGGGGCGAATACTTGAAGGTAAAGATGCTGTCGTACCCAACTTCCGCAAGCAGGCTCAGGGTCTCAGCGAAATCAGCCTCGGTCTCGCCGGGAAATCCAACGATCACATCGGTTGTAATGCTGAGCTCCCGCTTGGCTGCCTTCATCCAGGCAATGCGCTCCAGATATTGCTCGCGCGTATAAAGGCGCTGCATCGCGTCCAGTACCCGAGTGGACCCACTCTGCACCGGCAGATGTACGTGATCGCACAACGTGGGTACCGCGTCGATTGCCTCGACAATGTCGCGTCCGAAGTCGCGGGGATGCGAGGTAGTAAAGCGAACCCGCTTGATCCCCGGAATCTCGCCGACCGCAGTCAGCAGTTCGGCGAACGATCTCTTCCCTGCCCGATCCCTGTAGGAATTTACGTTCTGGCCCAGCAATTGGATTTCTGAGTAACCGAGGTCCACCATTTGCCGTGCCTCAGCCAAAACTGATTCCGACGTCCGGCTCCGTTCTTTCCCGCGAGTGAATGGCACCACGCAATAGGCGCAGAACTTGTCGCAGCCTTCGATGATCGTGATGTATCCGCGATGAGGATTAGTGCGCGCAGTGAATTCAGTCTCGAAACATTCATCGGTCTCGCGGTCGTCGAGTCCTGTCGCGCGCTTCCCTGCCTCGATCTGTACGAGCATTTGCGGCAAGTTGCGGTAAGAGGCAGATCCGCAGACCAGCGAAACATGCGGCGCCCGCTCAAAAATCTTCTCCCCTTCTTGTTGAGCGACGCAGCCAAGCACACCGAACTTCTTGCCCTGGGCCAGGAGCTTTTTATAATCGGCCAGACGATGGAAAACTTTTTGCTCCGCTTTGTCGCGGATGGAGCAGGTGTTGTAGAGGATCAGGTCAGCCTGCTCCACCGTTTGTACCTGGCTATACCCTTCGTGCACCAGCGTGCCAATGACTTTTTCGGAGTCGTGCACGTTCATCTGGCAGCCGAAGGTTTCCACATAGAAAGTCTTTTGCGGAGCCGCGGACATAAATAAAGTATAACGCGTTGGCGGCTCAGCACTCAGCATTTAGCACCCAGCATTCATCCAGAAACCGCTTTAGTGGCGGAACCGGCACTGCCTCGGAGCTAGGCTCACCTTAAGATCAAGAAGTGTTCCGGCCCGCATGGCCGTAGGCTCCGGGGAAATCCTTCTTGACTGCCACCACTGGAGGTACATCCGAGACTTCGATGGCGGTAGCCACCTCCGAAACTTTCAACTGAAAATCCAATGTCACGGTTTGCCCGATGGCCACCGCTACACCTTTTCGAATCTCGGTCGCAAAGCCCGTCATCTGCACGCTGACGTCGTAGGGCGCCGGCTCCAGACCGGTAATCAGGAAACTTCCGCTGCCATCGGTTGATGCTACACGACGTACTCCTTTGGCAGTTTCAGTCGCAATTCTGTTCGCTCGGGGCATCAATGCACCTGAGGAATCGACGACCATGCCTTTGCTGTCGCCTGAGGCACCCACACCCTGCGCCCAAAGCTCTGGGATACGAGCGCGGACACTAGTGCGCATGCCAGGAAAGCGTTTCGTTTCATGGCTCCTCCTCACTATTTAGGCCCGATTCGGACGGCACGCTGCCTCGGAGAGAAAGTGCGCCGCCGGCCATTGGAAAGCATCCCCTACCTCAATTCAACACCAGACTGTATGCCTTGCCCTCACTGACGTTCACCGAACCGACGCCGAGCGGTGTGACTCCGTCTTCTGCATAGACACTTATCGTGCCTTGCAAAGACCCTGTTGGCGGCGCCTGGAACCGTTGGCGATCTGGGTCGTAGCCGCCCTGGAGCGCGGACTGAGCGCCGGAAGAATCCGTAATCAACTACGGCTGCGGTTTTGGGAGCGGTGCCCACGGGATAGCTCTGTGCGGAGCGGAAGCTCACCGTACCGTGTGCGAACGACAAGCAAAAGGGAAAATTGATAGCGCTGCAATGCAAAGTCTTTTTTCCTGGTACATGGATTGACTCCATTCGTGGCCTTAGCTTAAAGACGAAAACGGGAGAAGCCGTTGCCGTACTCACAAACACGCCCTTTGGCGCACAACCTCTCCCCTTGCGATCACAGAATCGGGAACGGCGCCGTTCCGGTTCTGTCGAATTTAATCCGTTTCCCTTGGGCTAATCCTGCTGGCAGTAGCCGTCAGGATAAAGCCGGGAGTGGTGAAAACCGCGCTAGCGGCGTTCGTATGATTGGTCCACACCAGATCCACCGTTGACGTGCGAGTATCCGGCTCCACCAGCACGGTGAAGCTGCCTCTGCAATTGGGACTTACGGTGTACGTCCCCGAATATGTCTCGTCCAGGGAAGCACCGGCTACAACTCGAGTCTGGGTTCCGCTGACGTGGCCATTTCCATCAAAAGTGATCCTGCCTGCGGCTGCAGCCGGAACAAATGAGCCCGGCGCGATGGCGACAAATCCGTTTGCGGTATATCCATAACTACCCGCCACATTGGCCAACGAACACTGCGTAGCCTGCGCGGGTAGGGCCATTGTTAAGGACAAGGCGAGGCCAACGGCCGCTAGAATTGTTCTTGCGATTAAGTTGTTTTTCATTTTCTGTTCTCCCCACGAAGATTTCAGGGTCACATCACCCTGATTAGGTCGTGGTTATCTCAAATTCGGCGAGACGAGTAAATCCCGTATCGCTCTCCTGTGTTGCTCTTATCTCTCTCCGCAGGACCGAAAACAGGAGATTTGTACCTATGCGGCTCAAATCACTGGTGCTACACTCTCCTACCGGGCCGCGCCGGGGGCGTCTGTGGAGGATTTGCGGTTATCACGCACGGTCATCCGGTTTGGAACCTTCGAACTGGATCAGGACGCCGGAGAACTGCGCCGCGAGGGAAACAAGATCCGGCTGCAGGAGCAGCCTCTTCAAATCCTGCAAATTCTGTTAGAACAGCCCGGCAAGGTGATTCTGCGCGAGGAACTGCGCAAGCGGGTGTGGCCGTCTGACACTTTCGTGGACTTCGATCACGGCATTAACAACGCAATCAAGCGGCTGCGCGAAGCCTTGGGCGATACTGCAGAAATGCCGCGCTACGTGGAAACCCTGCCCCGGCGCGGCTACCGTTTTCTGCACGCATTAGCGACAACTATCGCGGAGAGATCCATAGCGGTCCTGCCATTCTTGAGTCTTAGCGCCGACCCTGAAAATGAGATCTTCGCTGATGGAATGTGCGAAGAAATCATTAGCTCTCTTGCGCACCTCAAGAATCTTCAGGTCACAGCAAGGACATCTTCCTTTGCATTCAAAGGAAAGCATGTTGATCTACGAGTGATTGGGGAACAGCTTAATGTGCGAACCGTCTTGGAGGGTAGCGTCCGTAAGTCAGGGAACCGCCTCAGAATTACGGCCCAGCTCGTAAACGCGGCGGACGGTTACCATCTCTGGTCTGAGACCTACGACCGAGAAATGAAGGACGTGTTTGCGATCCAGGAAGAGATTGCGAAGTCGATTGCGCAACGTTTGGAAGTAACGCTGGAGTCTGAACAGCGTCCCCTTTTCAGAGCAGGTACGGATAACCTGGAAGCCTTCAAGTTCTATACCCAGGGGCGGTCATTATTCTTTCAAAGAGGGCTGCGGCTCCTACCCGCTGTCGACTATTGCAAGAAAGCCGTCACCCTGGATCCAAAATACGCATTGGCATGGGCGGCTCTGGCGGACGCCTACAACATGGTCGGTTTTTACGGCCTGGCTCGACCAGAAGTTTGCCTACCGGAAGCCAAGGAAGCCGCACAGCAGGCCATCGCACTCGATCCCTCGCTGGCGGAGGCACATACCTCCTTAGCGACGTCGCATCTGCTCTATGATTGGGATCGCTCGAGCGCCGAGCGTGAATTTCTACGCTCCTTGGAGTTGCAACCTCGTAACTCATTGGCGCGAAGTTGGTATGGGCTGTTCTACCTGCAATGGATGGCAGGGCGTTTCGAGGAAGGGTTAGCACAGGCCAGCCAGGCTGTCCAGATCGATCCGCTTTCGGCATACGCCAGAGCCATGCAAGCGTTTACGTATCTGCCTGTTGATGTGGGCAAGTGCTTGGAGACGGCCCAGCAGACACTTCAAATCGAACCCAACCATTTTCTCGGCCATTGGGCTCATCTTCAAGCACTCAACTTACAAGATCGCTTCGCCGAGGCTGCGGAGGTAGGAGAGTCGGCGCTCAAAGTATCCGGCAGATCTGGGTGGATGTTGGCTTCCCTTGCTCGAACCTATGCGCAGCTGGGAAAGCGCGGAGATTCAGAGGCGCTGTATATGGAACTTCGGTGGCGGTCAAAACGGGAGTATGTGGCGCCTGCTGTTTTAGCCTATGCAGCGTACGCCGCGGGGGAGCAGGACGAAGCGATTCGATGTGGGCAAGAAGCTCATGCGATTGGCGATCCTACTTTGATTGCAGCCAAATATTGGCCAGATTTTACCGAATTGCGCAAGGACCCTCGTTTCGGCGAGATTTTGATCGGCCGGGGATGGAAGTAGCATGTTTCGACGATCCCTTCGCGTCCGCTTTCGCCAATTTGAAATGGATGAGTCCACGGGAGAACTCCGCAAAGATGGGATAAAGGTTCGCTTACAGGAACAGCCTCTCCAAATCCTGCAAATCCTGCTGGAACACCCGGGGGAGTTAGTTGCACGAGAAGAGTTGCGCAAGCGGGTTTGGCCTACCGACACCTTCGTGGATTTCGATCACGGGATTAACAACGCTATCAAACGGCTGCGGGAAGCTTTGGGAGATACCACCGAAACGCCTCGCTTTATCGAGACTCTGCCGCGCCGGGGCTATCGTTTTGTCGAGAGAGTCGAATCTGAAGAAGATAGTCTCCAGTCCTTGGCGGTGCTGCCTCTGGAAAATTTATCAGGCGATCCCGAGCAGGAGTATTTTGCGGACGGGCTGACCGACTCGCTCATCACGCAGCTTGCCAGAGTCAGCGCGCTGCGGGTGATATCGCGCACGACCGCAATGCACTATAAGCGTATACACCGTCCATTGCCGGAGATCGCGGGAGAACTGGGAGTCAGCAAGATCGTCGAGGGCACGGTTCAGCGCTCAGGTGGCCGAGTTCGGGTGTGTGCGCAACTCGTTGAAGCCAGCACCGATACGCACCTTTGGGCCGACAGCTTTGAACGCGATTTGCGAGACGTGTTGTCGCTTCAGTCCGAACTGGCTCGTGCCATAGTGAAAGAAGTCCAGGTCAAACTCACCCCACAGGAGCAGGCAAATCTCGCTCGGGCTAAACGGGTGGACCCAGAGGCCTACGATGCTTATCTCAAGGGACGCTATTACTTCTATCAACGCCGCGGAGATGCTCTACGAAAAGGTGTTCAGTGCTTCGAGCACGCCATCGACAAAGATCCAACCTATGCGGCTGCTTACGCCGGTTTGGCCGATTGCCTGTCCCTGCTCGGGTGGTGGGCTTTCGTCCCGCCCGCTGAAGGCTGCGGCAAAGCCAAGGGGGTCGCGCTAAAAGCGCTGCTTCTGGACGAGAGCCTGGGGGAGGCGCATGCGTCACTAGCGTGGGCCACGGTACATTACGATTACGATTTCGCAGTTACCGAAAGAGAGTATCGAAAATGTATTGAACTCAGCCCTCGGTATGCCACAGGTCATCAATGGTTCGGCCTCTATCTCACTATGGTAGGGCGCCCCGAGGAAGGCTTCGAGACGCTCAAGACCGCGATTCGTCTCGATCCGTTCGTGCCCATCATCAATGCATGTCTGGCAATGGGTTATTGGTTTGCGCGGAAACGAGATGAGCACATTGAGCAGTTGGAGAAGACCATCGAGTTGGATCCCAACTTTGCTCCGGCACATTGGGGCCTTGGGATCGGGTATTTGGAAAAGGGCATGCATGATCCGGCCATCGCCGAGATGCAGAAATCAGTGCAGCTCTCGCAGCGAGCTCCCATCTTTGTTGCACTACTAGGCGAGGCATACGCGGTGGCGGGACGCAGAGAAGATGCGCAGAAAATACTGGATGAATTGAAAGAGACCGCGAAGCAACGATATGTAACGCCGTATATTTTGGCTCGAATTTATGCAGCGTTGAACGAAAAAGACACAGCTTTTCATTTGCTGGAAACTGCATATCGGGATCACGCGGCTTGGACGGCCTTTATGAAATCGGACCCTCGCGTCGACAACCTGCGCTCCGACCCACGCTTCGGAGATCTGTTACGCCGTATGAAATTCCCGGAGTAGAACTTATTCTCGCAAGGCCTAGGCCGATATCCAATCTACGCTGGGTCGAGAGAATGATATTGATACGGCTTTCCGCGGCTGAAATGTCGTATCGGGAGCGATCACCAACTCTGTCAGTTTGAAGACTGACCCAAGGTTGGATGCCCTGACTTCCGACCTTCGCTTTGACGATCATTGGCGTCGCTGAACTTGCCGGCACAGATCTCCGTCACGATCCGCAGGTAGATGACCCGTCGTGCCCCGAGTGAACATTCGGTCGGGGTGACGGGCAACACACGAGGCAAGTCCCGCAGACCCCGATGCGATATCACCTTCCGGATCTCCTCGACTTGAAAGATTCCGTAAGGGGACTCTTGAGCCTCTTAGTTTAGACACAAACCACGGCGTGCTTCGATCAGCTTCTCCTCAGTGCGACCGGTAGGGCTATGGAGCACGTTTCGGAAGCATGCCATTCCCGAATTGAGGTAATCGTCTGCGCGACTTTTCCGCTAGGGCTCGTGCAATCTGATTCCATGAAAAGAGAGTTTGCCGCAAGGAAAGGCGCGGTTCGATGGCTTGGATCTGGTGAAGGGCAAAGCTGAATTCACGCCACGGACTCGGTGGTCTTCCACGCTGAGAAGGGTAACCCCGGGGGAAATGGTCCGGCCGATGCGGATCAATTTTTGTGTCAGCAGTGCGACAAGCAGTTTCCCGTAAATCCAAGCGGCGGCCCAATTTCAGCAGAGCGGAAAAGCGGCGCGAGTCTTCCCCGAGTCCGACTAATCAAACCAGAAACAGTTGGTCGCGAGCCCGACGAGTGATCGCCAAAGCAGAACACTTGGAGAAAGGGGCCAATCCAAGGTTCGTGGTCACCTCGCTGAGCTCGCAAGAAACCATCTTTCCTGCCCCGTCCCGCTGGGGGGCGCAGAGTTTGTATGGGGAGTTTTACTGCGCCCGTGGCGATATGGAGAACCGGATCAAGGAACAGATGATGTTGTTTGCCGATCGCACCAGCACGTCCTGGCTACGGAGCAATCAAATCCGGCTCTAGTTCTCCACTGTGGCCTACCTGCTGATGCAGGCTCTGCGGCGGTTGGGGTTGGCGGCACCGAACTGGCCAAAGCGCAATGCAACACGGTGCGCTTAAAGTTGCTCAAGATCGGGGCCCAGATTCGCATCACGGTACGCAAAATCTGGGTTTCGCTGTCGACAGGCTATCCTTATCTGGAACTATTTCGCCAGGTGCACGGTAGTTGCAAGTTGCAGCCCTGCGCTGCTGAGAGGGAGCAAGTAGCGAGACCAGTTGCGCTGCACAACGAGTCGGGGGGAATGGTGCGTCTTGCCCTGACCAAAATCCGAACCCCCGGGGCGAGGACGGCCAGCAAGACCGCCGATGAAGGTCCGCACGATGATTTCCGAATCTTGACCAGCCTCTGTCGCCAGCTCGAGCTACTTTTCGCCGCTACCCTCCCCCGCTGTGAGACATTCGGGTTAGCGACGACCATGTCAGTAGGACCGGCTGTCTCCCCAAGGTTTGGATACTGCGAAACCAAGGCCCGAGGCCTTGCTAAGAAAAGCGGCCTCGGCTGCCTCTCCGAGCTGCTCGCTGGTGGTGATGCCAATGGCTTGGATTTCGATTAGCTGCAATGCTTCCCTCCTCTCATTGTTCAGGCCACTCCTCGTTCATTTCGAAGCTACGAAAACAGAAACAGCGCAGAACCGTGTGGTCTGCGCCGCTGCTTTTGTCCTAGACATTCAGAATCGCAGATTGGAGGGGTTAAAATGCGACATCTGCTCTGACATTATATCCACCATTTAATCAAAGTGTTAAATGTTAATGTTAAAGTTAAGGGTTTGGAAAGAATTTCGACAGGCGGACAGCCGCCCACGATCCATCTCACTTTTCTTCTCTCATTTTTTTACAGACCAGTGTGATATGCCCGGTTTTTGAATCGATCAGGGTGGTCGCGGGCTGGCAACGGCAAGTCACCGTGTTGGAATTTTCCTGCTCGACGACTACACAGTGCTGGATGATCTCGGCGGTCGGTGGTGGCGTCTGGCTGCGTATGGGAGGCGGGGTCGCCACAACCGGGGGCTTCTTCGCGGCGCAACCGGTCAGGAGCAGGCAAAGCCCGAGGCAAATTTTCCTCATGCCGTTGTTTTCGCTCTCTCCAGACCCGCTTGTCGATGGCAATCTTGGTTACACGTCCTAAGCGCGGGTCCAAGCGCGTTAGGACTAACCCGGCTTAGCTTTGCTGGAAGAGGCCGATTACGTTTCCTGCGGGAGGTGGATGGCCCTAAGCCCGCTGAAGCGCGATAATAGGCGACGCCGCCAAAGAGCATGGTCCGGCGTCCAACCTTTTTCGCATCGGTAAGACCAGCCTCCCTCATCAGGCTAAGGACGCGATCCTCGGCATTGTCTGCCAGAGTCTTCTTGGCATGAAGCACGATGTGCTGCCATCCCTGCGCTTCCGGATGTTCCAGCCGAAGACGTGTTTGTAGAACTCGGCCGAGCGTGCAACGTCCGTGGTCGGCATCTCGACGTAGCAGATCTTTCCGTTCGCAAGCGTGGGAGGCATAGTCTTGCCGGAGGGTTTTTATTCTAGCAAAATTCCAGGGGGTCAACTTCCCCACCCTGTTTTTCCAAAACCGACCAAGGATCACACCGCGTCCGTGGATGGCCCTAAGCCCGCTGAAGCGCGATAATAGGCGACGCCGCCAAAGAGCATGGTCCGGCGTCCAACCTTTTTCGCATCGGTAAGACCAGCCTCCCTCATCAGGCTAAGGACGCGATCCTCGGCATTGTCTGCCAGAGTCTTCTTGGCATGAAGCACCCTAGCCAGCAGGCCGTGCACGCCGTGTGGGCCTTCGAAATCCATCATGTAAAACTCGCCACCGGTTTTGAACACACGGCGCACCTCACGCAGCGTACTTCCCTTCTCTTCCGCCGGGAGATGGTGGAACATGAACGACGAAAACACTCGATCGAACGACGCCTCGGGATACGGCAGCTCATCTCCAAATCCGTGATCGAATTGAACCGAGACCGCCGCGCGCTCGGCCTTGCGCCGGGCTCGAGCCAGCGCCTTGGGGTCAGGATCAAGCCCAACCACCTCAACCTCCGGATGAAGCTGCTTGATCAGCGTGGCCAGCGTGCCCGTGCCGCAGCCCACGTCGAGAACGCGCTGCCCCGGCCGCAGCACAGCCTGATCGAGTAGCGCCCTCCGCGCCGCGTCCCCGCCAAGCAGCTTCACGAACGGATCATAAAGCGGCAAGCGCCAGTCACATCCTGCCGCAGGAAGATAAGTCCGCGACGATTCCACCATGGGTTCGACTCCTGATTGTGGGTTCTGTGGTTACCGAGAGTTAGATTGGAGGCGCGAGGTTTGGGAGCGGGAAAATCGGCACGCAGGCCGGTGGTACCCACCCATCGAAAACCGCGACAGGTTGGGCCAGCCTCAATGTGGTCGTGCTAAGGAGGCAACGAATCTCAGACATCATTTCATTGAAGACACCGAGAAAACCCTTCCGGGGTT
>QIAN01000086.1 GCA_003225005.1 Acidobacteriota bacterium
GATTCATTACCCGAGTGAGATCTTTGCTGATCGTCAGATAACTGCGGGCCAGCTCCTTCAACGTTCGTAGGCCGTTCTCGCCATGATAGACCGGGCGCAGATATCCCCCACGCAGCAGATCGGCGAGCTTGCGCGCGTCAATCTTGTCGCTCTTGTTACCCTCCTTCATGAGCGCGTTTTTCCGTGGGTCGCACACGACTAGCTCCGTGACGTGCGGTTTCAGTAGGTCATACAACCAAGCCGCCCAAGTCCCCTCTTCCAAGGTCACATGCAAGTCACCATGTATTCCCTGGATACACTGCAGGATGGTGCTCGCCTTGGTTTCGATGATCGACTCCATCACCACTTTTCCCTCGCCGTTCATCACCGCAATCGAAATCGTTTCCTTGTGAATGTCCATGCCGTGCTCCTTTCGGTAGAGTTCTGCTTCACACTCAAAACCTACCTTAAAGGGGCGCCCTTTTATAATGCGTGTAATGGCTGATAACAACAGTTAACTCGGGTTGCCCGTCATACGACCAGAATCCGGCCCAGACCTGGTTGCAGACGTTGCGAGCGCAATCGCCCTTTTCGTCGTGGCGAAACTTTTTTGACTTTTCCGTATCTCCGGCTAGACCCTTACACTAGCCCCTTACAAGGGAGGGAACATGAGCTTGACCCACAACCCAGGGAGAGTCGCAGGGTTGTTCTATCTATCATTGTTAGGCGCTCCCCTCCGTCTCGTCTATATTCCCAACACTTTGTTCGTGACCGGGAGCGCGACCGCGACGGCCAACAACATTGCCGCGCACGAGTTGCTCTTCCGTCTGGGAATCGTCGGCGACCTGCTCACCGGGACCATGGCGATCTTCCTCACCCTGGCTCTGTACCGGCTGCTCAAGGGAGTGGACCAGGACCTCGCTCGACTGATGGTGATCCTGGGGAGTCTGATGGTGACGCCAATCTACTTCCTCAACACGCTGAACGACGTCGCTGCCCTCCTGCTCGTGCGTGGCGCCGATTTCCTCTCCGTATTCGACAAACCGCAGCGCGACGCGCTCGCCATGCTGTTCCTCCGTCTGCATCACGGTGGCGTCGTTGCCAACGAGATCTTTTGGGGCCTATGGCTCTTTCCCTTCGGCCTGCTGGTCTACCGGTCACGCTTCCTTCCCCGGATCCTGGGCGTGTGGCTGATGATCAACTGCTTCGCCTATCTGGCCGTCAGCTTTACGGGCTTACTGTTCCCGCAATACGAGGCGAGGGTCTTTAACAGCGCCTTCCCCGCCATGCTCGGAGAAGTGGCGATCATGCTGTGGCTCCTGATCAAGGGCGCTAAGCCGCAACCACTGGGCGCCGCAGCCTCATCGTTGGCGGCCTGTTAGGCTGCATTACTGGCGTTTGACAACTTCGGCGTTAGGCGTCACGTGAAGCCGCTCGCCGCTAGCCGACCGCCTTTGCTCGACTGGCAGTCTCCGCCCTGACATGCATAGCTGGCGTGAAATCGCCATTTCGCTCATTGAGGAGTTATGAGCGTAATTGACGCCTGTTAGCGAAAGTTGACCGAAAGCGCCAAACAGCTAAGACACGACCTATATCGCGTTTAGAGCTATTGCAGCGTCGCCTACTCGGCTTTGGCTTATTTCAGATGGGGATGTCGGCGTCTTTCCAGAGCGCCAGGAAGTCCGGGTAGGCAGCAAGCTCACAGACGCGGGCGGCATCGGCATC
The DNA here is from genome assembly GCA_003225005.1 of Acidobacteriota bacterium. Classification (GTDB taxonomy): domain Bacteria; phylum Acidobacteriota; class Terriglobia; order Terriglobales; family Acidobacteriaceae; genus Sulfotelmatobacter. The sequence goes on from QIAN01000086.1 coordinate 1,705, forward strand.
CGCTCCCTGTGCGGTTCTCGACTTCAAAGCATTCGCACGCGCTACGCCTAGATGCGCCAACGCTCCTGTCCAGCAGTTCTGCGAACGGAATCTGTGCGAATCAATCGGGCGCCTTACTGGTACAGCTCGGCCGTCACCAGAATCCCGATTGTGTTGGCTCCTCCTGTGACCAACACGTTGCCATTGACTAGCAACGTTGCGGTGTGGCGATAGCGCGGAGATTGCAAACTGCCTGTGGGCGCGAATTGCCCGGTGCTTGGATCATATAGCTCCGCGGCAACGAGAGGAGATCCATTTTCGTCGGTTCCTCCTTCGACGAGCACGGTTCCATCGTTGAGCAACGTTGCCCTGTGGGCCGAGCGCGGAGTGCCCATGCTTCCCGTTGTCGCGAAGGTGCCGCTCGATGGATCGAAGACCTCGGCCGACGCGACGGAGCTATTTGTCGCATCTGTTCCTCCGGTTAGCAGCACCGTGCCGTTGCCGAGCAGCGTGGCAGCGTGTGTGTGTAACGTTGGTCGTTCATTTCGCCTGCTGTCAGTGTGAACGTCCCGCTAACTGGATCATACAATTCCGCGGTCGCAAGAACGTTGCCGTTGTTATCAATTCCACCCGTGACAAGCACTTTTCCGTTGCTCAGCAGCGTAGCCGTGTGGGCTGCCCGCCGAGTGCTCATGCTCCCAGTCGAAGAAAAACTGCCGGTCGAGGGGTCGAACAACTCCGCCGTGGCTTGGCTCCCGTTTGGAAGTGAAAACAACGTGGACCTAGGCGACCGGCAGAAGCTCATTCTGACGAGCGGCGATCCACTTATCGCGAGCTCCACTCTGACACTTGGGACAGTATCACGACAACCGTTAAAAGAGATGGCGCGATAGCCACAGCGAGGGCACTTGTCGCGATGCCCGCCGAGTGCTGCCAGTGTATGACAACACGACCGATTCGTAGTAGTAGTCTAAGAGCATGCCTTCCCTCCAACTCAATCAGCGCATCCTCGAAATAGGCAGCATCGTCGCGCTCGCCGCCTTTGTCATCGCTGCAATTACGTCGACGGGATGCGGGTCTCGGAGCATGCAGCCTGCGACTCTTAATACCCCTCTACCGCCCGCGGTGAAAGCTGCCGAGCCTGTGCTTCTCTACGCAGGGACAGGTACGACACCCGGTGACGTTTCGGTGATCGAAGGGATCTTGAAAAGCCTTAACATCGGCCACTTGAAGGCGGACCAGAATCAACTCGACGCAATGACGGAACCACAGCTGGGAGGATACACGCTGCTGATCGTGCCGGGGGGAGACTCCAGAATCATCGGCGAGAATATCAGCGCGAATGCTACCGCCACGATCCACAATGCCGTGGCCCAGTACGGACTGCATTACCTGGGAATCTGTGCCGGCGCTTTCTTTGGCGGTGCGTCGATTTACAACGGGTTGGACCTCACCTCGGGCGTGTCGTTCGATCTTTATGCTGATGAGTTCAAGGGAATCCACCTGGAGCCAGTCGAAATCACTCGGGCCAGCGACAGTCCGCTGGATGTGTTGTGGAATGACGGGCCGCAGCTTTCAGGCTGGGGTGGTGTTGTTGCCAGATACCCAGACGGTACGCCAGCGATTGCAGAGGGCACGCTGGGGAACGGATTCGTGATGCTTGTGGCCGTCCACCTAGAGGCTCCAGCAAGCTGGCGACAAGGAATGACGTTCACTACGCCAGTATCGGTGGACGTCGCTTATGCGGGTACTGTGATTCAAGCCGCGCTGAGTGGGACTTCATTACCGCATTTCTAGCTGAAGACTGTCCCCCGCCCGCCCTGGCCCGGCGCACGAAATAGGCTTTTGCCGCCTCGTTTGAGAACACCGAACAGTGTGGAATGAATCGTGAACCCGATACGTGGGTCCACTGTGGCTTAATCACGCCAGCTCAGTTGGTTGAGCGATATACTTTCGGCCTGCCTCTGTTCATGCGGATGAGCGATAAGTACGACCGGACCAAAAAGGAAAGCGCTGAGGGTCGCAGAATATTAACCCACGACTCGCACTAAGGTCTTCGGCGATCAGCGGATTCGTGTCTTCACGGTCACATTCTGGCCTCTGGGTTCGGCAAGCGATGTGCAAACGTAACCGCCAACTGGCGTAAGATCAATAGCACTCGTTGCCCGGGCCGGCCCAACTGATCACCCACAGAAGTCCACTTCTTGCCAGCGAACGGTCCCTGGACCGGGTAATGAATCGGCTTAAAGGCACGGTATCGAGGCTGGGGCATTCCCTGTGCCGGCACCCAGGTCTAGGCCCTGCTCCACGCCCCGGTGCCAAGACAAACTCCCAGCCTACCGAAAAGCGGTTGGCGACCTGAAACATGAGACGGTTAACCACACTCGAAAGGAATACGTGCGACCCGGAACCGACATCCACACCGATACTATTGAATCTGCCTTTTCGCTCCTGAAGCGTGGCATTATCGGAAGCTGGCACAAAATCAGCGCGAAGCATCTGCCTGCCTACCTTGACGAGATGACCTTCCTCTTCAACCGCCGGAAGAATGCGAACTTGTTCTTGGATACTTTGCGTCATATGATTACGGCCCCGGTGCTCACGTTTGAGAAACTGACTGCATAAATGAGATTCCCCAATGGCTGATGATGACAAGAGCGATTCCGAACAGCAAGGCCAGCAGCAGCAGCAGCAAGAAGATACTGGCGACAGCAAATTTCCATCACAATCTACCGATACACATCCCGACTCTGTGACTAAGAGTGAAAAAAAGGGCGGGGAACGCCGCAGCTAAAAAATGCACGCACATACCTATAGCCAAGAGAGATGCCGCGCCGACAAGAAATTTCTCCGCGCGGAGTAGAGATCGTCCCTTCAAATCGGCGATGTCGCGTTGTGTGTGCCTAACCTCATGCATGGAGCGTATGTGGAAGCGTTTAAGCATCGGCACTGCCAAATGCTGTCGCTTCAAACCAGTCGCGATCACTGGGCCAAAGCCACTCTTGTCTAGTCCTCAGCGTGCTATATGCAGAAATTACGGCAAGCAACGCCAACACGCTGATCAGCGATCCCAATGACAAATTCAGAGCTCCACGGCCGCTCGTGATCTGGGTAAATAAAAACGCGAGAATAGCTGTGGACCATGCGAGCACAGTCCCGGCTTTGGAATCAATATGCTTTACCCTATCGTCAATTTCAGTGAGGAGCATTTTCCCGAATCGGTAAAGCTCATCTGTGATCTGTGGATCTTCGTAGGCATAAACCAACCGCTTAATTTCGGTATCCGGCAAATCATTGGTCGCCATGCCGTCTCCGCGCTACAATGGATTTCACAAAGCCACAAGAACTTCAGCCCCGGTGCTAGCCGGGGCCTCTCTTCTGATAATCAAGCGAGTCATTAATCCTGCGAACCATGTGATCCTGCGATACGTGCAGCTTCCCGCGCTTTCCGAGTATCGTTACGATTTTATCTTCTGCTTCAGGCGGAATCACTGAAGTGGTGTACTTCTTCCACAACTGTCGGATTTCTTCTATTTCATCCATCTGCACAAAATATCCATTCCATTGATCAGAACTATTTCCTGCTCTAGTGGCAATACGCAGAAGGGTTCGCGGGCCAACTCCAGCAGTTCGTTCCGACATAAATTTAGCCGCCGTCACATGGTAGACAGTCTCTGCTAGGGTCATGTGAGATTGTTGATTGAAAAAGGAGAGTATCGAATGGGCGGTCTCGCTCCCACTTCCGCAGGTGTAAAAGCCTTCGATAGAATGCAGAGTCACACCGTCCCTACTAGCGCTCAAGATGCTCGCGCCCAAACTCTTAGTAGAATCTCCTCCCCATCCCGATACGATCACTTCCACATCATACGAGTAGGAATATTCCAATATGAGCGGCTGAGTTCGTTCCATCGTTCGTCAGTGAATCCCTTAGGGCGTGAACCGAGAAAGGTTGGCATATCCAAACCATAAGGGGTTAGATACCTCGCGGCACTGAACTTCGGCAACTCCGTTCGGAGTACCGTTTCGAGACAGTTCTTGACCGTGGGGAAATTATTATCTGCGGCCTCCGACATATGAGCACAAAAAGCATCCAGCAGAGATTCCGCATAGCTAAATGTGCCTGAACTGAGCACCGTCCAACCCCGCGAACCCAACATCTTTCCACCAATAAGCGGATCGAAACTTGTAACCGACGTAGAGACCCGCGTATCCACGCAGGACACAATGGCATCGTGATTGTCAGCGATCGCGGCGATACAAACAGTCACGGCTTTCCTCCGAGGAAACCGCTTCGGGATTGGTTTTATCCGTATGCGTGAACCGGGAAGCGGCTTAGGGGTCAACTGTCACCCCTGTGCTGCTTTTGTCAAGTGAATAATCTTGGCGCCGAGTGTTGAGGTTCTGCTGGCCAAACCCTTCGTAGCCGTCAGTAGAATAGAAGAAACGGCTGTCTCACTCGAACTGCATCATACCGGTGATCCTGGCGACATGGCCGAAATTCGGGCGCTGGTGGAACGCTCTGAGCAACAGGCCAGGAGGTTGGCGGGTGTTGATCGTCGGCTCGCGCGAAAACGACAGTTGGCCGCAGCGTGACAACCTTTCTTCCGCCCACCGAACGAATACTAATTTTTGTGACGTACTTGTGACGTGAGGTCTCAACCTGTTTCACCTAAATCCAACGCAATCAACATCGCCACAACTTCCTTCCGTGCGGGCTGCAATTTGTTAAAGTCTTTTGCTACAACACACTTAGCTGCTGCAGCGGTGGGACCTGCTGATAATTCGTAATCGGCAGGTCAGCGGTTCAAGTCCGCTCGTCGGCTCCATCCTTTCAATCACTTACTGCCCGTCTTCACCATTTGTCGCCTTTGTCATACTCGTTCTTTTCATCGGCAACCGGGCTCCAACATCGTGGAAAAGGATTCTTTCGGGACTCGGAGTGGCAAATTGCGTATTAACAACAGGTGTGAGCATCTGGTTTATCTGGTACGCGACTCGGTAGTGTCGTCACATGCTCGACTCTGTCAAGCCCTAAGACCTGTCACCTCCTGTCACTCCTGTCCTTCGGTCCTTGACAAAGTTCAATCCGTAGAGCACAGTTCAACAGCGTTCCTCGCTCGTTTCCCCCCGAAAGAGGTAATCCCTTGAGGTCAAAGGTTTTTTCTTGTCTTGCTCTGCTGGTCTTCTCAGCGAATTTCAATCTTTTCGCGCAACAGGTTTCAAGCGATCCGAGTCCCGCCGAGTCGAGTTTGGAACGTATTCCCTTGCTGTTCGAGCCGAACAGAGGTCAGGCCGAGAACAGCGCTCAATTTGTGTCACGAGGGAACGGCTACACGGTGTTTCTCGCAACGGATAAGACTGAACTCGTATTGCCGCCGACGCGAGACGTCAAGGGTCAAGGAATGAAATCTGAACTGTCAGTAATAACCCTTGAGTTTCTGCGCGCGAATAAGCGAGTTCGGCTTGAAGCAGCGGATCTTCTTCCTGGGAAGAGCAACTATTTCATCGGAAACGGATCCTCGAATTGGATTGCCGGAGTCCCGCAGTACGCAAGGATCAATCTCAAGTCGATCTACCCAGGAATCGATCTGGTCTATTACGGAAACAACGGGCTGCTTGAATACGATTTCGTTCTTTCACCAGGAGCGGACCCAGGAGTATTGGGCCTCCGCGTTTCTGGAGCCGACAAGATTAGTGCAGATGTGTCTGGCAATCTTCTTCTCCAGGCTCGCAATGGGACAGTCCAGCTACAGAAACCGACGATTTACCAGGAGACGAGCGGGGTGCGGCACATCATCGAAGGCAAGTTTATCCTGCGGGCTGACAACGAAGTGGGATTTATTGTCTACGACTACGACAGGACCAAGCCCTTAGTCGTAGATCCGGTACTGAGTTACTCGACTCTGATTGGGGCAAACAACTCCACCCAAGTGCAGGGCGTTGCGGTCGATCCATCCGGCAATGTCATTATCGCTGGGACTACATACGCTACCAACTATCCGACCGTGGCCGCATTCCAACCTACAAACCATGGCACCTCAAACGTTTTCATAACGAAGCTAAATCCGGCCGGGAACGTGATTCTGTATTCTACCTATCTGGGTGGGAGCGGATTTGATACGGGCCGTGCGATCGCAGTCGACAGCGCGGGAAACGCCTATGTGACCGGAAGCGCGAATTCGGCGGATTTCCCGACGACGCCCGGCGCCTTTAACACGACTTGCCCCGGTTTCTGCAATACGTCGTTTGTGACCAAGGTCCTAGCGGATGGGGCACTGGGTTACTCCACTTTTATGGGAGGGGTTACCGGAGCTTGGGCTATTGCCGTGGATTCGGCGGGGTCAGCGTACATTACAGGGACCGCAGGTTCCGGCCTACCGTTGGTAAACGCGTTCCAAAGTGTGCCTGCCGGCGGGTTTGCACAGAAACTTAAACCGGATGGCACGGCACTTGACTATTCTACTTACCTCGGGGGTGGAGGCGACTGGGGGCGAGGCATCGCTGTAGATACGTCCGGGAGCGCTTACGTTGTGGGCAGCACAAGCGCGACGAACTTCCCTTTGAAGAACGCGCTTCAGTCCAGCCTGCTATATCCGCTAAGCAATGCCTTTATCACCAAATTTTCGCCCGATGGTGCCTCCCTTGCATTCTCGACTTATCTGGGCGGCACATCGCCCTTCAACTCCTCGGGGGATGTGGCCACTGGTGTTGCAATCGATCCGCTTGGCAACATCCATATAACGGGAACGAGCAGTTCTTGCGAGTTTCCCCTGAGTTTGAACGCTTTTAACACAGACTGCGGCAGGATCAGCACCGATCCGGAAGTCTTCGTCGTCACCCTGAACTCGGCTGGAAGCCAGATAGTGTCTTCCACGTTCTTGCAGAGCGGACAGGGCGGATCTTCACCCGAAATCGCAGTGGACAAGAGCGGCAACAGTTACATCGCCGGGAGTACGAATTCGAGCAATTATCCAGTGCTGAATCCCGTCGAAACATTACAGCAGGCGTTATCGAATGGTTTCGTCACCGAACTTGATCCTTCTGGGAAACTGCTATTTTCTACATATTTGGGTGAGAATAGCCCCGGCGCTCCGGGTTACGGAGCCCAAATCGCTGGAGTGACAGTCGACAGCAAAGGAGGTATCTACGTTGCTGGTGCTGGCCAAGCCGATTTTCCACTCCTCCATCCCATCACCAACCAAGTCATTCAGCTACAACTATTTGTGGCAAAGATATCCCCGGGAAAGTCACCACAGTTTAGCCTTTCACCGCGCGTGAGCCCGATGTTGGCGCTCCGCAACGTAAGCAGTGTCCCGTTAACAATTAGCTCGATTGTTCCTTCCTCGAACTTCACGATGGGAGGGAATTGCGGAACCAGCCTTGCACCGGGAGGAGGCTGCAACTTAATCCTCATAGGTGCAGATGACAAGAAGACCTCCGGCACGGTCACAATTACCAGCAACGCCTATACCACTCCTCAGAAGTTCACGATCTCCAAGTCTCCGAGCGGAGACAGCCTCGGGTCTTTGGTTTCGATTTTCCCTACCTTCGTTCAGTTCCCGTCCCAGTTCTTCGGTACCACCAGCGCCGTACAACGGATTGTGGTAAAGAACTGGGGCTTGCCGGCGGCGATCAACAGCATCTCAATAATTCAGCCCGCTGCTTTTACCGAGACCAATAACTGTCCAGCTCTATTGAACACGGCTGCTTCCTGCACAATCTCCGTAACCTATTCTGCCGCGACCGGACAGGATGGGGCTCAACTCGTGATCGTCCATGATCCCAACCAGGCTCGGGATACCGTGTATCTCAGCGGCCCGGGAAGCCCATCAGCTATAGCCGCATCCACAAGTGCAGTCGAATTTGGAAGTCAGCAAGTAGGAGCTCCGGCTTTAGCTAGGATCGTTAACTTAGCCAATACGACACCTTATCCGGCCGTTATCACAGGTCTGACGGCTTCCGCGGCCTACGCGCAAACCAATACTTGCACGTCAGCATTGTCACCTCACAAAGAGTGCCGCGTCTCCGTTACTTTCGCGCCTACTGGCAACCAAGACGCGCCTGGTACGCTAACGGTGTCGAACTATGGACCGGGAGGACCAGAGACCATAAACCTGCATGCAACGGGGATGAAACCGGGCGATCTTGTTTTGTCGCCCGCCTCGCTCAGTTTTTTCGGCAATGTCGGATTCAAGACCGGACCCGACACCGTAACAGTAACGAACAATACTCAGTCACCGGTAACGATAAATGTCAGTAACATCAAAGCTTCTGCCCCGTTCAGCCAGACGCATACATGCACCTCGAGCCTTGCACCCGCATCGAGCTGCCAGATCTCCGTGTTCTTTAAGCCGACGCAGCCCGGAGCCTCCAGCGGAACGCTACAAGTTCCATTTGTGGGGGCCGGGTCTCCTCAGACGATCGCCCTCTCGGGAACGGCTCAGGCGGCTCAGACCACCGTTCAGTTCTATCCGTTGTCGGTGCAGTTTGGTGAGCAGCGGGTGAAGACGAGCAGCTCGCAGACAACGGTGGGCGTTGAAAATAACGGAACTACGACGGTTACTTTGGGCAGCGTAAGTATCCAGGGAAGTGAGTTCTCGATTGCTCAAAATAACTGCGGGACTACGCTGGCTAGAAACACTGGATGCGGCCTGGAGGTGGTCTTTACCCCTTCTGCGATCGGTGGACGCAATGGCTCTATGTCTGTAACGGCAAGCGATTCTTCCTCACCCCACACCGCCACACTGCAGGGTACTGGAATTTAGAATGGAATCGGAACTCCATCTTCCTCCACTCTTTCCTTTGGTACTCAAAAGGTGGGCACACGGAGCCAGCCGCATCCGGTGACCTTCACAAATACCGGCACTGGCACACTAACATTAAAAGGCATTGCCATTTCTCCGCGGCTTTTCACTCAAAGCAATACCTGCGCTTCGTCGCTCGCCGCTGGGGCACACTGCACAGTTTCAGTTCAGTTTGCTCCAAGCTTGCAAGGACTCCTGGCTGGGTCTCTCAGCATCCAAGATGACGGGAGCGGTGGCCAGCACACTGTCGTTTTAAGCGGGATCGGTCAATAGTGCGGCAATCTCGCAAAAAGGAACAATTCAAAAGGGGCCCCTGCCTCTGAACGCCAGCGCCTCACACGGGAAAGAGATGGCAGGCGCGCTAAAGACGAAGTACCCCCCGAACATGAGGAACCCGCAGGTCCGGGAGAAAATGCCCGCATGCACGGGGAGGACCGAGCGAACGCCTAACGGTAGAATTCTCTGCTAACCGCCTCGCACGACGTGTATGCAGAAAGTCGCTCCAACGACGACGTCTCAGGACGCCAAAGAACTTAGGCTATGTCGTACCGGAAGGCTGTAGGACGTACAGAAATGGATCGCTGAGGGCAAGCCTCTGGAAGCGTCTGCCCCGAGGAAGAAAACCCTGCTTCAAATCGCCGTTGAAACCGGATTCCACAGCCTTGTCGAGCTCATTGCCAAGCACGAAAGCGACCAAGCGTCCAAGAATGCAGCGCTCGCAGACGCGATCGCCCTCCGCAGAATGGTTTCCGTCATCAACACCAGTAACAACACAATAGTGAAGACGATCCTTTCGCCTTCGCAACGGCAAAGGGCGCGCGACCGCAGGAGGCATAGTTTGGCCGTCAACAGCGGAGCGGACGCCCACCATGCCGCCCGAATTGACTCGGGGAGGTGTCCCAAAATCCCCGCAGAGGGTTCGGGCACTCTGGAGCCATCCTATGGTGTCACTTTGGCACAGCGGGGAATTCTGGCTGTTTTTGGTTCGCTCGACTGATGCACAGGAGTGGTCCACAGAATTGGGACTAAGTCATGGGACTAGCCTCAGTCGGTTTCCATCGGGATCTCTCTGCTGAAGCAACGCCGAATCAATGAGTTCGAGATCCCTTGGGTTCCGTAGTGTCCCGAACGTCCCTCACGAACGACTTCGCGCCGTTCAGATTCCGGTCCCCCATCGGACTCCGCGCCTGTGGGCGCCGGTCACACCAATTCTGTCAAGCCATGCGGCGTAAGATCGAGATTAGAGGAAAAAACCGTGCAACTAGTGGCCGGAGTGGATCTTGGCGGAACTGCCATCAACTATACGTTGGTGAACCGGGAAGAACAGTTTCTGATCGAGGGGCTGTGCGAGTATCCGGCACTTTCGAAGCAAGGACCAGAAATCTGCCTTCAGCAGATCGTAGATGGGCTCAAGATCGCCGCCGACCAGGCGGGTGTTGCTCTTGAGGAGCTAGTGGCAACAGGCCTCGACACACCCGGGCCGGCCAGTGCCGCCGGGCTGCTCAGTGCGCGAGGTTCGACCAACTTTGTGCACCCCAAGTGGGCGGGATTCGATATCCGCGAGGGTCTGGCGCACAAGCTCGGCATGCCCGTGTCCTACCTGAATGATGCCAATGCAGCCGCGCTCTGGGGACACTACTCGATATTCGGAGCCAACAGCCGCGAAACATCGGTTTCCGACGTCGTCGGTACGGGCAACGGCGGAGGCATCATCCTCGACGGCAACGTCGTGAAGGGCAAAAACGGATTCGGAGGAGAACTCGGCCACGTGCTGATTCCGTACCAAAGCATTGTCGGCATCGCCGGGATCAAGCCACACTGCAATTGTGGACGAATCGGCGACCTCGAGTCGCTCTGCTCTCTAACCGCGATCGAAAAGACTCTCCTGCCGTATTATCTCCAGCACTATCCGAGCCACGAGTTGGCCAAGCTGGAATCGCATCAGGCGGCCAAACTCGTTCGCGGCCTCGCGGATCATGGCGATCCCATGAGTAAAGAGATTTTCCGGGTTCAGGCCCACGCCCTGGGACTCTTTTTCGACGAAATGGTGAATACCTTCGACCCTGACGCCTTGATCATTGGTGGCGGCGTCCTGGAAACCAGTCTTGAATTCCAGCGCTGGTTCCTGGCAGAAATCCGCGTCGGGATGCCGACCCAGCGTGCCGAGCAGGCCAACATTCCCATCCACGTGATGCCGAATGGCGACACCGCCGGTGCACGAGGCGCGGCTTTAGAAGCCTTGAAACTCGCGAGGCAAAGCGGTCTCGCATAGTCGGCGGAAGGTCCGACACGCAAGCTGATTACCCATTCCCGAATTGTCGGACATGATCGCTTGTGTCAGCGCGTTCGAATCACGCATCGTTGGTCAGCCCGTGAGCGGATCCGGCTGGCGAGCGCCTTTCTGCTGCGAACCGCGCAACCGGTCACCTGCGATCGCGCCGAGTATTGAGGTTCTGCTAGCCAAACCCTTCGTAGCCGTCAGTAGAAGAAACGCCTGTCTCACTCGAACTGCATAATACCGGTGATCCTGGCGACATGGCCGAAATTCGGGCGCTGGTCGAACACGCTCTGAGCAACAGGCCAGTAGATTGGCGGGTGTCCATCGTCGGCTCGCGCGAAAACGACAGTTGGGAAATGAAGGTCCAGGGGCCGAACGGGTTTGAGCGCTCATGCACCTTGAGTGGAAGGGCGGGAGAGCACCAGCCTTTGGCGATCGCTAACGTGCTGACGAGACTGCTGCCGGCGAAGATGGCGGGGGTCAGGATGTGCACTCGAGCTGTAGTCCTGGCATGTTCCCGCCGATTCCCCTCGGTTACCCCACGGGCGTCCGGTGACGCACCTCGGTTCTTGGCATAGTCCAATTGCAGCCATCGGTAAGTTGTGAGGCAACTCCCAGCGAGCCTGCTTGAATTGGACCGTTTTGGAGCGTAATCGGCTGTCAAGTGCACGCCAAATTGAGGTTTCTTGGGAGAGCGCATCGTTCGCAACGATGAGGTCGTCGGTTCGATCCCGACTAGCTCCACCAATCTTCTCAGTTACTTGCCGAGTTTTTTCGCCGCGTTCGATCATCGAAAGCTCAATTGATTTGGAACGTTTTGGAACGTGAATTGGAACGTGGATCGCACCCGGCGTCTTTTTGATCGGTCGCCGAGAAATCGAGATCCATGGCAGCGGTCTCGAGTGCCGCTGCTACGGTCCCCCCGTTTGCAAACGCCGAGAGTTGCTGCAACGCTCGCCGCTGTGACGTCGGCACGATCTGGGCATAGATGTCCATCGTGGTCGAAATGCGCGAGTGCCGCATCTGGCCTTGCACCGATTTCGGGTCGGCTCCCGCCTGCACCAGCCAGGTCGCGTGCGAGGTTCTGAGACACCGCCAGTTCACGAACGGTAAGCCGAGTTTTCGGGCCGCCGGCTGCAGGTGCCGTTTGAGAATGTTCTGATCGTTCATCGGGTGCCCGTCCTGCACGCTCTGAAAAACCAGATCGTCAGGGCCTCCCGCTTTGACCAGCTTGTGCTTTCGGACGGCACGCCCCGCGCGGACCTCCACGGTGAGAGTTGTCAGGCGGAGCAGGCGAGCGATCACTTCGGGATCGACGCCGATCGTCGCGGCACTGGCTTCGGTTTTTGGCTGTGACCAGTCGCCCCGACAATAGCGTTCTTCGATCGTGATGGAGTCGGCGTGAAGGCATCGCCACTTGAGGCCGATCAATTCACTGACTCGAAGGCCGGTCCACACGGCGACAAAGATCATCGTCGCGTAGGGCTCGGAAAGCAGTTGCACTAGATTGTTGAATTGCTCGGGTGTGATGGTCGGCTTCGGCCGCCTCGGTCGCTTGTCCCGTGGCAGCTGCAGTCCTTGCATCGGGTTCTTGTTCAGGTACTCCACGTGGACCGCGGAACGGAGAATCGAAGACAGCACGTCCCTGATCTTCGAGATTGTGGGATACGACACCTGACCCGCCATGCCTGAGAAATACTGCTGCAGCGGGAGCCGCGTCAGATCGCGCATGCACGTGCGGCCGAATCTCGGCTGCAGGTACTTGGAGATCATGCCGCGGTAGGAATCCTGCGTGCTGCTGGACAGCTTTGACAGGTAGGTCGGGATGTATAGATGTCGGTCATGAATTCACTGAGGATCATCGCCGAGCCGGTGAGAGCCAGTCCCTGATTCAGCGGCCGGAGTTTCGCTTCGGCGATTTTTTGAACTTCGCGGACCGCCATGTCCGCCTTTGCTAATTTGATTCGTTGACGTTTGCGGCTGCCTGTCACACTCTGATCCCAGACAAACAGCCACCAGAATTGACCCTCCTTGAACGGCTTCGGACTCTGAAATCGCCGTCTCGCCATCTGGTCGAAGTCCTCCTGATGGCTTGGCGGGCGAGTTGCCTCGGATGGGATCGTACTCCGAGTAGTCGCACTTTCCCGCGTGGAAATTTTGTCAGGACGTGACATTTTTGGGTCACGCGTCAGGCGCTCGACTTGCGGCACGCGTGGTGGCGCCGCCGGCATGCTCTCCGCGCGATCGAATTGGGGCGGTGAAGCCATGCCGGTTTCTTATGCAGCTCCTTGCTCGTTCCGGCCTTCGCCGCGTTTCTCGATCGAGACGACCCGTGCTGGAGGGCTGCCGGCGTCCCGCTGCACGTTCTTGGTGGGCCCGTGCCAGCCGCTCTTTCAGTTCCATACGGCGATTGGGATTTGGCGGCAGGTCGATGGTCTTCACCAGGTCTAGGGCTTCTTTTAGAACGTCACGGTACAGTCCCAGGTCAGGCGCGGGTTTGGGCTTCTGAGCGCCTGTAGGAGCTTTGCAGGGACAGCGAAGGGCCCGTCTCTCGGGGCGCCCGTCGCGGCTATCGATCACCTGAATCACCTTCCAACCGCTGCCACCACAGTCGCGACAATCCGGATCGTGCTCCGGAGGTTTGGGTTTTGCAGGTTCCGGGACGGGCAACAGCAGCTCATCTCCCCTTCTCGTTCTCGATCTCCACGTCTTCCCACTTGTAGCCCAGGCGACCGGTGGCCAGAGAATAAATCGGCAGGTCCTGGAAGTCGGCGGCAAACGGCGCCCACTCTTCCTTGACCCGCTGGATCCGGCCCAGGCGCGGTCCTTTGCCCTTCATCCCGGTCGAGAGCAGCTCCGCCCAGAAGTGCGTGGTCGAATCAATCCCCAGCCCGCAGCAGCCTTCTTTCAAGGCCTCGGCGTGGGCGTTCTTCAAGTCGACGAAGGAGCGTGAGCGGCTGACCAGCAGCGGCACGCCCTTCAGCTTGAAGAAGTCGATCACGAAGTCGACGCCTTTCTCCGAGGCGATCCAGGCGACCGTCGCGGAGTTGTGGTAGGTCTTCGAGAGATAGAGCAGGAGCATCGCCAGGAGCGTGGTCTTACCTGTGCCCGGCGGCCCGTACAGCGAGGCTTTCACAAACCCCACTTCTCTCTGTGCAACCGTAAACATCGACATGGTGTTAGCTCTCCTTGTTGTTGTTGTTGTTTGATTTGTGGTTCTTGAGACTTTGCAAATTGCTGTCGGCGAGCTCGTAGTACGAGCGGGCTCGCGTCAAGATGTTGAGCGCTTCGGCGGCGTCGCCCTGTCGGCAGTAGCAGATGGCGGCGTCGATGGGCTACCACGGCGCGGTAGGCGGCGAAGTCGCGTTCACGGGACAGGCGCTGATGGTCGGCTAGGTTGAATTCAGCCACGGCTCACCGCCGTCTTGATCACTCGGCCGAGCCTCTACCATTCGTTTCCGATCAGGGCAAGCGGAATCGCGATCAGCCCGGCGCACAAGCCGACTGTGAGCAGGCAGCGGAAGAACAGGATGATGTTGGCGAGTTCGTGCGGGAGAGAAGCTAGAATGCTCTGAGCCACATGGCCTCCTTACTAGGCTGTGTCGGTTAGGGCCGCGTTCGTGCTTCGAACACGGGCGCGGCCCGTTTGCTGCGTTTACTGTTGCTGTGAACCTTCCCCTTCCAAACGACTGATGCGCTGCTCGTGGATTTCTGCGACGTGGAGCAAACTGGCCGCCGCTTCCATCAATTCAGTAATCTGCTGGCTGTGTTCGCGAGTAGTCTGGAGCAGAAGTTCCACGGACTGCGTTAAGGCTTCATGGCGCTCAGTCAGTCGATGCGTTCATCGGTTGTCATGCTGTCACTCTAATACGTGCCAGCACGTATGTCAAGTAAATTCTTACTTGCACGTATAGATATTTTGTGTTACGGTGCAGGCATGGCCGAGAGCTACGCTACCCAATTTGCCCGTAAAGGCGGGAAAGCCCGCGCCAAGAAGCTAACCCCAGAGCAGCGCACAGAATCAGCCCGAAAAGCGGTGGAAGCGCGCTGGGAGAAACAAAGGAAGCTGGCCAAGGAGATCAAAGAAGGGAGCGCCGCTCTCCTCCGCAAGGCCCAGGCCGCCCAGGCGCGTTTAGCCAAGACAAAGAAGGCCCCCAAATGACCATCACCGCCGAACCTGCGACCCGTCACCCTGGTCAAGCTCAATAACACCCCGATCCTCACCGTGCAGCCGGGCCACATTACCGTGCAGTCCCGCTGACCACCAAAGCAGAAGTGCGGGAGTTCATCCAGGCGCGCGAAAAAGCCGCCGAGGATGCGGGGCTGGCCGGAGAAGAAGGAAAAAGCGTGATCCGCTACTTGTGATTCCACTCCGCTTTGAACGCGGCGAGGGCTCTTTGTAGCCGGTCGATTGTTTCGTTTGATGGACTTGTCCATGTCGGTCGTGTCCGCAGTGAATTGAAGTGTGAAATCGCCCACCGATCTCCGCCCAGGCGGGCGAGGCGTTTTGTCGTCAGGCTCTGCCATCGGTCCATTTTGAAAGCCGTTCTCGAATACCAGCCCCCGACTCAAGAACCCGGCCAGCATGCAGGTGCAGACCGCATACGTCACCGACGCGGGTGCGGTTTGTTTAGAGATCGGCGGGCAAAATGGATTTGGCGGCACAAGCGTATCGCGCGTTGTGTACATCACATCGGACTGGAAGGGCGCAAAAAGATTGAGGGAGCATTGGCTCGACGAGACCGGCTTTGGCGGCTCGGCCTCGGCCGAGGCCGAGCGCATGACCGATAGTGGGTACAACGTCAACCGCTGGGGTCGTGTCTGCATCCAGTCTAGGAAGCTCCTCCCGGGAACCGACGTCACCGACAAGGTCAACCAAGCACTGCAGCGTGAAGCTGCGCAAAACTAGCCCTAGTTCAGAAATGTGAACGCTCCGCCGCCGGCCACTGGATCGCTGATTGTGATCGAGAAAGCCTGGCTGCCGGTGTTGCCACCCGAGTCCGTCACCTGGATGGTGAAGGAGTAGGTTCCGGCCGCGCTGGTCGTGACGCTGATGATGCCCGAAGAAGTCCTCGCCTCCGCGACCCGTGATCACGCGAACGAACTATGCGGCCCCCCGAATCGTCGTGCCTGTTACCTCTCCGAAGGAAAATCAAAATGCGGAAAGCCACACTTCATCTAGCCACGCTGCTCGCCCTCTTGGCCTTTCCGGCCTCACGGACACAGGCGCAGACTCTCAAAGTGAAGATGACCGGCCAGGAGACCGTGCTGCATAGGTTCACATACTCCGATGGGGCAGGTCCCTCGGCAGGGTTAATCATGGACAACGCAGGCAACCTCTATGGCACCACGTTTGTGGGCGGCTCTTCTGCTTCTGGCACCGTGTTCAAGCTCGATACGACCGGCAATGAGACCGTGCTTTATAGCTTCATGGATACGCCAGATGGGGCAATTCCCGTCTCGAATCTGATCATGGACAAGGCAGGCAACCTCTACGGCACTACTATAGAGGGTGGCAGAGGAAATTGTTTCAACCCCCCTCGCAGCAGTGTAGGTCGGCTGTGGCACGGTGTTCAAAGTGGACACGACCGGCAATGAGACCGTGCTGCACAGCTTCATGGGTCCGCCCGATGGGGCAGGTCCCTCCGCAGGTCTAATCATGGACAAGGCAGGCAACCTTTATGGCACGGCGGGCGGCGGCTCTTACGGCTATGGAACCGTGTTCAAGCTGGACACCTCCGGCAATGAGACCATGCTGTATAGCTTCACGAACGTGCCCGATGGGGCATATCCCTCCGCAGGTCTAATCATGGACAAGGCAGGCAACCTCTACGGCACCACTACTGGAGGTGGCGCTGGAAATTGCGTCCTCCTCGGCGTAAGCGGCTGTGGCGCCGTGTTCAAGCTGGACACGACCGGCAATGAGACCGTGCTGTATCGCTTCACGAACGTGCCCGATGGGACACTTCCCTACGCAGGTCTAATCATGGACAAGGCTGGCAACCTCTACGGCACTACCGAATTCGGCGGTGACGGTTCTTGCGACTTTGGGGTCGGCTGCGGAACCGTGTTCAGGCTGGACACGACCGGCAATGAGATCGTGCTTTATAGCTTCATGGGTCCACCCGATGGGGCAATTCCCCTCGCGGGTCTGATCATGGACAAGGCAGGCAACCTCTACGGCACTACATACGGGGGGGTGATGCCAACTGGTTGGGAACGGTGTTCAAGCTGAGTCCTTAAATTGTGTTCACAGAATTGAGTAGTCGGTCGGCTTGAAGGCTGGTATTCGGTACTCATTGTGCGCTGAATTGTGCGCTGGGCTAGGTGCCAGACTGCGCGTGATCGGGGATCGACCTTCTCATCCCATCTGATTACATCCACAAGCCGAGGTCACTCGACCAAACCGTCGAACATACTGCGCAAGTCACCGGCCATTTCAGTTCACGAGCGACTCGGCAAGGGCTGGCGCGTTGTTGACGCCGAAATGCTCTGGGCACGGAATTTCTTTCGGCCCTGTGAATTCCAGATAGCGCTTCTGCGCGTAAATCCAAAGGTGCCAGCCCCAGTGCGATGCAAGCCGATCCTCGACCGAGTGGGGAAGCAGCTTTCCGATACCCGGGAGCCAGTTCGGATTCCAGAACATGATTTCTGTTTTGACATTCTTGAATTGCCAGAACATTCGCTGCGCCGATGCTTTTGAGAAAACTTGTGAAAGCGGGTTGTCGGGGCCGTCGGTATTTCGGTTGAGTATGTTCTTCATCTCTAGGTAAGAACCAGGGTCCTGGCGGATGAGTTCTGCATGCCGCCGCAGATCTTTCTCCGTCTCCCGACAAATCGTCCGAGCCAGCTTGATACCCAGCTCCGTTCTGAGCAGGTGCGCGCGCAAGCGGCAGACTATTCCCAGATTCACGTGGTAATTGAACGAGTCGCGGTAATAGAGCATGACCACTGCGCGTCCGCCCGGAGAGAGCACCCGATGAACCTCGCGGATGGTCCGGGGCGTATCCGGTGTGTGGTGGAGGACCCCGTGGGAATACACGAGGTCAAACGAACCGTCACCGAACGGCAAGTTCTCAGCGTCGCTTTGGACGAAACGTCCTTCCAGATTTGCCAGTTGAAAACGCCTGCGCGTTATGCTCACCGCCGCGTTCGTCAGGTCGACCGCGGTGTAATGGGCACCGGCGCGAGCGAAGCGTTCGGCCTCGCTGCCGCATCCGCATCCGATTTCGAGCACCCGCAAACCACTGGTCTTTTCAAAGCCTACCGCCGATTGTAGCCGCCGGTGCACTTTGTACCTGTGCTCATCGAGGCTCCGATAGAAGGCTAGAGTTCCGCGTGCCTCATTGGTGAACCATGAGTCACAAGGTGATCTCTGCCAGAATTTCTGAACCTGTGTCTTGATATTTGACCGAAGAACGGAGGATGTGGAATTCACGGGCTGTTCGAATACTGGAAGAAACCCAGAAAAGGCGAGAGGTGATTCAGCCATGGTGCGCCCCAATCTCCCGGTCTCGAATGTTGAGACTGGCCCAAGTTTGGACCGCATTATAGAATCATCGCTTTGTTTGCGCTACCAGTGTGTGTTGCGGTTGACGATCGCGGTAGGGACAGCCATCGCTGGCTGCCCCCCGCACAGACCCGGACGGGCGCTGATTAGCGCATCCGGTTCTTATCTCGGATGAGTGGCGGCGAAGCGAGCGTCAGGAAAGGGATGGAGCGCACACGGTTGGGGAAGCCATTGCTGAGCCAATATAAGGATGCGCGTCCAGTTGATCCGGTGTTTCTGGCTCCGGCGGCGAATGGTACGCCACCAGAGAGCAAGCACCCGATCGCGGAACACGCCCAGACTCTTGAGGTTTCCCGGTA
>QIAN01000458.1 GCA_003225005.1 Acidobacteriota bacterium
CTCAAGGATAACCCCGTGGGATGAACCGTTTGATTCTGGCACAGTTCTGGCAACAGTGACTCCCAGCAATCGGTTAAGATCACGAAGTGATACCACTCATGCTTCAACATTTGCGTTGCTACCTCCTCCTCAGGTCCGGCCTGGGCAAGCTCCGGGGCTTGCCCACAGCCGTTCGGAGTCTTTGATGCCATGCCCCGCCCACTGAAGGGACCAGGAAGAGCACTTACGCGAGGGCACGTGTCGCATCCATTTCTGGAGAGGGGTCCAGTTTTCGTTCCTCACAAGGTGAGAGAAGCCACGTCCCGGACCGTTATGGCAGCCTCACACTGACAGCGATTCCTTGGCCCTAATGCTGTGTCGCCTAGCAATGGCCGCTCAGGGAATCATGGTTCTCCAGGTTGGAGACTCGACGGAGCCCGGCGAAGATCGGAAGTACGTCAATACTCCGGCGGAAGGTCCGCGCCGCATGGCAGCCTTCGAGGGCGCGATTGATGAGCTCGACCGGCGCGCCCTCATTAATAAGGACCGTGTCGGCATCATCGGATTCAGCCGGACGGCATTTCATGTAGCGTTCACGCTAACGCATTCTCGGTACCGATTTCGCGCGGCGACTCTTGCAGACGGATTTGACGCGGGATATCTGTCCTACCTGCTTTGGAAAACCGCGGACTACGAAGGAGTCAACGGGAGTAAACCAATCGGAACGGGTTTGAACGTCTGGTTCGAGAATTGCCCGGGGTTTCACCTTGACAAGGTCACTGCGCCTGTCCGCCTGGAATACTACGGGCCGTTAAGCTTCCTCGCGGGCTGGGAATGGTTTTCCCTCCTATCGTTGCAGAACAAATCGGTGGACTTCGTTTGGATTCCGCGCGGGACGCACTTGCTTGTGAAACCATGGGAGCGGATGACATCGCAACAGGGAAACGTGGATTGGTTTCAGAACTGGCTTGAACCCGCGAGTCACGGGACTAGGTAATTGATTCTTCGAACCAAAATGTGAAGCCATTGATGCGTGGCAGACTGCCTGTCATCCAAGCTTATCCAACTGTTCGACTACTGAGACACCGAACGGTTTTGCGTTTAGCATTTCCATCTGCTCCAACGCGAATCCAAATTCGGGGGCGAAACGTCTTAACGAGAATCTTGCGAGCGGGCCATGCAACGCGGTTACCAGACAACTGAACCTGGGTCTTGGATTGAGTTTTTTTCGTTCTGTCCAAAAAAAGCGGCCCTCCGCCAATTCCGCCGGAGGGCCTTAACATCCACTTCTACCGTGCTAACTACTCCTTGTCGTACACCACTACGTTCTTCACGTCGTGGCCTTCATTGTCCTTGCCCGCAAACGTTGACATGCGCAGTTTTCCGTCCATCGAGACGACTGATGTCACTGTCATCACAGTTAGTCCAGCCTTCTTCATGTTCACGCGAACCGTGCTTCCATCCACTCGTTCGACCGAAACCATGTCCCCGGCTGCGATTCCCGTTGCCGGATAATCTTTCCCGTCAAAGTTCGCCGTGAAGTCAACCTTCGTCGCCTTGCCTTCGCCGTCGATTCCTTCCGAATGAATCTTGATGCTCTTTTCTTCGGATACGACCGTTAGCGTAATGCTCTTTGCCGCCGGTCCAGGGCTGTACGTGGACTTTGCCGCGTTAAACTTCCACGTTCCGGACTGCGGATCCGATGCCATGGCTGCAACGCTCAATACGAGGGCCGCGCACACCACCGCACACACTATTGCTACTTTTTTGTACCGCATTGTATTCCTCTTTCAGTGATCTATCTCAGGTCTATCTTGGGTGGGCCTGTGGCATTCAGTAGGACCCTTTACAACGTTAATGTCCAGCCTTATTCCTGCCTCCAGCGCAGCTAATTGCCCGCCACTAAGAGCCCTTGGAAGCTGCTGACTGCGGCTGCTTCTGTGTCATAAACATCGAAGACATTCAGTAGCTTGGTGATTTGCATAATTTCGTGGAATTTTTCGCCCAGATTGCATAGGCGCACGGATGCGCCTTGAGTTTTCGCGCTGACATGTGAGGCGACCAAAATCCCGA
>QIAN01000459.1 GCA_003225005.1 Acidobacteriota bacterium
CAGCCCCGGTCCGCTGAACGTGTTTCTTCCCAGATTGCCGTAAGTTCCCGGCAGAGGCTGCGCGAAAGCTGCCGGATTCAGATATGGACCCGTCGGATTGAACGCCACGCGAGCATTACCGACCAAATTCGGGCGGTCGCGAAACTCACCCGTCCCAGAATTATCGAAAGGCAAAGTTATGTTGAGCGGCCCGCCAGTTTGTAGAGTTGTAATGCCATTCAGTTGCCAGTTAGAGGAGAGCGCGTGCAGCCAACCGGGCAGATGGGTGGGCGCCGGTATGCGCCAAGCATAAGCAACGGTAAAGCGATGGCGAATGTCGAAATCCGAGCGGCCATAGTCGCGGCGCAGGTTGCGGTTGTCTTCCGGCGGCCCTCGATAAAATCCGCCGGCGCCTGACGCATCATCCAGCGATTTGGAAAACGTATAGCTAGCCCGAAATGTCAGGTTGGCGGCCGAGAGCTGGGCGGAGACCTGCAGGCTGTTGTAGTTCGAATGCGCGATATCGGAAAGCGTGTTGATCACGCGAAACGGGGGGAAGGCAGCCGCAAACGGCCGGCGAGCCTGCTCGCTCGCAGGGTCGGAACTCCCGGGTATTGGCTGATTGATGTCAATCACCACGGGCAAATCAGTGCCGCGCGTGCCGTAATATGCGATGCGCAAATATTGTTGTGCGCCTAGCCGTTGTTCTAATGCGAGATCAAAGTTCTGGTAGCGCGGATCGGGGAAATGGGCGTTCACACCAAAAACATCGAATGGCGGCTGCGGTGCTGCCGGCCCAAAGATCGGGATACCCGGGCCAAACGGCACGGGCGCCGGCGGCGTAATCGTGAAGATTGCACTGGAACCGATAGGATTGAATAGCGGCCCTGCAAGTATCGAGTTCGAGTTACTGCTGTTATCCATCCATTCGTCAAACGGCTGGGCGTTGAAGTACATTCCCCAGCCGCCGCTTAGCGTGCGCAAGCCACCTAATCCGAGCGAAAACGCGGCGCGTGGCGCGAAATCGCCGAGGTTCGGCTGATATTCGTGCTCAGGTCCAGCAGCGCCGACCAGTACCAGCCCGGCGCTCGGAACGAAGTTACTCAGCCTCCCCTGCTTCTCGGTAGGCACAGAGAATTCATCGTGGCGTAATCCAAGAGTGACCTTCAGGGCCGGTCGAAGCTGCCAGCCGTCTTCGATGTACGCCGCCCAGCGATGCTGGCGCAGGTAGCGTTGTGAGTCGCCACGCGCGATGGTGGTTACGCCGGGAGCAGGCAGGCCAGCAAGCAGATCCACCAGGCTGGCAATCGCGAAGTCGCCCGTGAGTTGGTCGCCGAGCTGCGAGCCATCAAACACCAGCCGCCCGCGCATGCCCGTGTCCGTGAAGGCATTCTCCTGAAGTAATGTTATGCTGCCGCCGAACTTCCATTGGTGCGCGCCGCGATTCCACCCGATACCATCCGAGAAATCGTACACGTTACTGGCGCGGCCGCGCGGCAGCGAGAGAGGGGCGCCGAGATTTTCGTATTCGCCGGGCGCGATATCGATTTCCGGCAAACCGGAATCGCGGGGCGAGTTGACTCCGGTGTTCAGGCCGATTGCCGTTGCATTGAAGCCCGTGTCTCCAGGAAACGTTGTTTCGTTGTAACGCGAATAACCGAAGCGGGCAGAGTTGATCAATCGCGATGACAGTGCTCGCTCCCATTCGGTAGCAAACAACTGCACGATCGTGTGGGATTGCGAAGCGTAACTCGGCAGCCGCGAGCCTCCTCCCAACCCGAACTGGCCTTGAGGAAAACGCTGGCGGTTTGCGCCAACAGCGTACGAAGCGGAGATACTATCCCGGCCCCTCTCGCCGTGATCCGCCTTCAGCGTCAGCGTGTTGCCGTCACTGCGCCCGATAACAGAAAAACTGAGCGGCCCCTGGCCGAGCGAGGCGGGGTAGAGCGCAAGAATAGGCGAGGCCAGCGCGTTCACCGGACGCCCAGCTCCCTGGACGAGCGATGTTGCTATGGCAATTTCCCCCGGTATGGGAAATCGAGATGCGAAGGTAACCCCAACTCGCTCGTGTTGCCCTTCATACGAACTGAAGAAATAACTACGATACGGCAGCGGGCCACCCGTGGTGAATCCGAACTGGTTGTTTCGAAATTCAGGGCGCGGGCGCCCAAAGGCGTTGTTATAGAAATTGTTGGCGGCTAGCTTGTCGTTATCGAAGAATTCAAACAGCGACCCATGCAGGAGCGGCCCGCCGCTCTTGATCGTGGTCAGCACCGCCGCCCCTGACGGGCCATACTCGGCGCCAGTGTTGGTTTGCACCTCGATTTCCTCGATGGCATCGAGCGGCAGCAGGACTGCTGGAGCACCGAAGGCGCCGCCCTGCCCGATGGCTTCTGCATTGCGGAACGGGTCGAGATTATTCGTGCCGCTGACGATGTAAGTGTTGAACTGCGCTCGGCTGCCGTTGATTGGAAAGGATCCAAACGTCCCCCCGGTTGCGCCAGCTCCGGGGACGAGTGTCTCGAGATTTCCTGATGCCTGTCCACGTACTGGCAGTGTGCGTACCTGCTGTCGCACACCCACGCTGTTGACCTCGGTCACCGCATTTGACAACGCCCGCCGCGGGTCCAGCGTGACCTGCAGTTGCCTGGCCTCCCCTGCCCGCAGCGAGATGCCCGCAGCTTCGATACTGACATACCCGCTGTGCGTAACGCGCAAGCGATAATCCCTCGCAGGTGTAAGGTGGGTGAATTCGAACTGGCCGAGTTGATCGCTTACCGCAGCTGCCGTCACCTGGGTGCGATTTCCGACATAAAGCAGCACCTGAGCGCCCTCGACTGTATTGCCGCGCGTATCTGAGACTTTGCCGCGCAGGGTACCGGTAGCTGCCTGGCCAACGGCCTGAACTGCAATAAAGCCGGAAAGAAGAGCCGTCACCGCGCGAATTTGAGTGACCCGGCGGCACCACATCAGCAAGGACGGCTGTATCAACTTAAACGATTTTCTTCGGGTTAGTGACGGCGATTCCGAATGCATCATACCTCGATCTGCGCATTGTGCATGAACTGGTCAAACGCTGAGCGAAAATCAGAGAGCGATGTCCGTTAGCTTCCGAATTGCCCGACCATCCACGAACTTGGTTTCGTTCGTTGATCACATGTTTACCGGTACTGATCCCGTTCGAGTCGCAGAATTGGGCTTCTTGGGGCTTAACCACTTATTTTAGCTTCGCGGATTCTGCCTTGGCTTGCTTCAGCACAGGAACGTCGGGGTCGGCGTCTTTCCAGAGGGTGAGGAAATCTTGATATGCCGCCTTGGCTTTGGTCGTGTCGCCCTGCATGGTATAAGCTCGACCCAGTTGGAGATGAGCCAGTACGCCGATGGGGTCCCCGACCATTATCCCGGGGTGATCCACAATTTTCTGAAATTCCCTGGCGGCCTCTGCGCCTTGGCGCGCGGCCAAATACGCCTGACCACGCGCGTAGATGGGATAGAGGGCCCCGAAGAAAGCCGTTTGAGTGCTGCGCGGCTGGCCCAGTTCGTAGGGAACGGCAACCTGGAGAAGTTCGATCGCCTTTGCGGGATCGCCATGATTCAGCGCAAGAAAGGCACGTACGGTTGGTAGGTAATTGAACTTAACTGACGTATCTTCTGGGAAGCTCCTTTCCAGATCGTTGGTCAGAGTTTGAGCCTGCGAAGAATCCCCCGCGATAGCCAGGGCGACGGCCGCGCCATACTGCACCTCTCGATTCTTGGCAAGCGTAAGGGCTGCCATTGCCGCTGGCTTTGGGGTTGGAGCGTTCCCATAAAAGGCTTCCCAGAGGGCTGCTCGGGTTTCAAATACAGCCGCCTTTTCTCGATGGGCCGCCTGCTGCGCCAAATCGCTTGACCGACGTAACATCTTCGTGGCCTCTTGCAGGCGACCGGTGTATGCGAGAGCGAAGGCTTGGTGGTCGGAAATCAATTCTTCCGCTCCCGATTTTCCGCGAGCCGCGGCCACTTCCCGCTGCATGCCGCCGCTGTCGCCTTTCAAAAAGGCGACATCGTATCGCAGGAGGGCTAACAGAGGGATTTCGATTTTTCGCTCGGAGGCTCTGCGAACCGCGTCTTCGGCTGCTCCCAGACGGTCGAGGCTAAGAGAGTTGGAACCAAGAAGGGCATAGCCAACGCCAAAGTCCGGAGCCAGTTCAATCGTCTTTTGGGCCTCTTCGGCTGCCTTTTCATGTTCGCCGAGCACGGGATAAATGAAGCCCGCTAAGAATGAGTGGGGCTTCCACTCACGAGGATAAGCTTGTGCCCACGCCTCGCAGGTCTGCTGGGCCTTTTTCTGGTTTCCTGTCGCCCGTCCATCGTAATAAGCGGTGATAAAGAACTTCTCGTTGTCGCTGGCATGGTCGCGCAATTCGTAGGCTTTTCTAGTATTTTCCGTACCCACTTCGGTTTCGCCCATGGAATCGTACATGAGCCCGAGCGAGGCGTATGCTGCCGCAAATCGGGGGTCGATCTCGACGGCATGTTTGAAAAAAGGAACAGCGGCGTCCCCACCCTGGGAGGCTGTGACTTTCCAGCCCATACTATAAGCTTTTAAGGCTTCCAGTGACGGGGTCGTAGCCTCGGCGAGGGGAGTGTCGTGCTTTTCGACTGTCACCAAGGATTCTCCGACTCGCGTTCTGAACTTACTGGCAATCTCAGTCAGAGCATTCAGTACGTCTTCTTTCCTTGCCACTTCCACCTGCTCTTCATCGAGGATGTCTCCTGTGCGACAGTTCTTTGCGCGTAACCCCAATACGTACTGGCTTCCGAGATTTGCGATCGAGCCGTCGAGGACGGCGGCGCTCGCGGTGCGCTCGCAAACTTCATGGGCGAGCTCTGGACTAAGCCGCGCATCGGATGACTGGCCCATCAGGGACAGCGTGTGCAGGATACGCTCCTCTGAGATGAGGCTCAGGAAAGGCGACTGTTCCAACTGCACGGCCATACCTTGCCGCAGCGTCCCGTCAAACACGGGATCGCCCGTCGTGTTCGTGAAGTCCGCGAGGATAATCGTGTCCTTGTCCGTGAGCTTTGCTGCGCGGTGAAAATAGAAGTAACCAGCGACTGACAACGCCAGCGCAGCCACAGCAGCGGGAACAATCAGTTTCCAGTGTTTTCCGGTGCCACTTTCAACTCCGGCCTCCGAACCTTCTGTCAGTCGCGCCGAATCCGAGTCCCGCTTCAGCCGTTGCAGGTCCGTGCGAATTTCCGAGGCGTGCTGATAGCGCAGGTTGCGGTCTTTTTCTAGACACTTGGCGATGGTCCGTTCTAATTCCGGGGCCACCTTGGGATTCAGCCGCATGGGAGGAACCGGCGCCCGGTTTAGGATGGCCTCGAAAATTACTCCTGTGCTTTCCCCTTGGAATGGCAACACCCCCGTCGCCATCTCGTAGAGCACTACTCCGAATGAGAACAGGTCGGTTCGGGCGTCCAGTTCCTTGGCACGGACTTGTTCCGGCGACATGTATGCGATCGTGCCCACGGCAGCGCCGGGGTTGGTGAGAGACTCGTCCAAGGTCGAGTCGTTCATATCGAGGCCCTCGGGCTTGCGTAAGACCTTGGCCAGCCCGAAGTCGAGAACCTTTGCATGTCCTCGTTTAGTCACAAAAACGTTCGCAGGCTTGATGTCGCGGTGCACGATGCCAGCCGTGTGCGCGGCATCCAGCGCGTCGGCGATGTCGACAGCCAGTGACAGAACCAACTCGGTTTCCAAGGGACGTCCGGCGATCCGATGTTTCAGCGTCACGCCGTCGAGAAACTCCATGGCGATGAACACATCGCCATGCTGATCGTCAATTTCATAGATGGTACAAATGTTCGGGTGGTTCAGTGCGGAGGCGGACTTGGCTTCGCGCTGGAACCGGCTGAGCGCTTGCGGGTCTTCGGCTACGTCGTCCGGCAGGAATTTGAGCGCGACAAAGCGATCGAGTTTGACGTCCTCAGCCTTGTACACCACGCCCATGCCACCGCCGCCAAGCTTGTCCATGACACGATAATGAGAGACGTTTCGCCCGATCGTGGAGTTACCTGTTTTGTGCGCGTCTTTGTCTTTGTTCTGCTGGCGGGCGAGGGAACGCGCGGCCGCTTCTATAGCGGGGTTCTCTAGAAAGCTTCCTGCCTGCTGCTGTGCCGTCAGCAGAGAGCGGACTTCGCGCTCCAGGGCTTCGTCGCCAGCGCAGGCGTGCTGCAGGAACGCATCGCGCTCCTCGGGCGGACGCTGCAGCACCGACTGCAGCAGCCTATCGACTTCTTGCCAGCGGTCAGAGTCCATCGGTCGCCCCGCCGGTCAGTTCGCGGTAGAGCCAGGCCTTGGCGGTGCTCCAGTCGCGCATCACGGTGACGGGCGAGACCTTGAGCACTTCCGCCGTCTCTTCTACGCTGAGTCCGCCGAAGAAACGCATCTCGACGACCTGCACTTTGCGGTGATCAATACGGGCCAGCGCATCCATCGCGTCATCGAGTGCGACCAAGTCCGCTGCTCGGTCGTCACCCACCACGGCCGTCTCTTCCAGAGAAACGTGCTGCACCCCGCCCCTGCGTTTCAGATTGTGACGCCGCGCATGTCGACCAGGATGCGCCTCATCAACTGCGACGAAACCGCGAAGAAATGGGCCCGATTCTGCCACTGCATGCTCTTGTAATCGATTAGTCGCATGTAAGCCTCGTTCACCAAGGCCGTTGTTTGCAGGCTGCGACCGGGGCGCTCTCGCCTCGCACGCGAGGCGCCGGAGTTCGTCATAGACGATGGGGGTCAGCCGGTCGAGCGCGGCTCGATCTTCGTCGCTCCAGGCTCGGAGCAACCCGCTCACTTCCCCAATATCGGGAGCCTGCGCCGCTTTGTTCAACGCCTGCTCTGAGTTCCCCATAGCCCCCCACACGGGGAATCATACCTTGCCAAGCCAGCCCTTCAAAGATAAAGAGATTTCCGGATGATAGTTCCGCGCTACAGATTGCGCCTACTCAGACAAGAGCGAAATGAGCTCAAAGATCAACCTCGGCGTGGTTACTCGCGGTGCTGGCGGTTCCACTGACCGCTGCCGCGCAGGACACCCAGCAACGCACCGCGCCGCCCACTCGATATACCGTGACCGACCTCGGCACGTTGCCCGGCGGCAATTTCAGCCAGCCATTCTTCATTAACAGGTATGGTCTAGTGAGTGGCTCGTCGAGCCTCCCGGACGGCACACAGCACGCCATTCTCTGGCTAGACGGACTGACGGGGGACATCGGCGCGCCCGGACTCGGGGGACCGAACAGCATCGCGTTTGGCGACAACGAAAGATTCCAGTCCGCCGGTGAAGCTGAAACCTCTACTCCGGATCCCAACAGCGAAGATTTTTGCGGATTCGGTACCCACCTCACGTGTTTACCTGTCCTATGGCAGGACGGGGGAATATTCTAAAACCTCAGGTAATGCGAGAACTCAGGCAGAACCGAATGGCACTACTGCCTTATTAGGTTTTTGCCTGTGGATATAAGATGGCGCAGGAGAATCAGGAGCAATCATGGCCCATCAAGCACCACTGAAATATATCTTCTACATTGCCGCCACCCCGGAGAAGGTGTGGGAAGGCTTTGTGTCGCGGGAGTCGAACCGCATCATCTTCTCGGGCGCTGAGCTTCAGGCGGACTTTAAGCCCGGTGGCTTGCTCGCATGGGTGGGCGCGGGGCCCGATGGCAAGCCCATAACCTACGTCCGAGGGAAGGTTCTGTGGTTTGAGCCGCCAAGAGTCTTTCAGTACACCTTCGCAATGGGCCAAAATGATAAGGCGTCACGCGCAACTATCGAATTGGTGCCCGAGATCGAAGCCACCAAAGTAACGGTGACGCATGATGAGTGGGCCGAGGATGACCCTACTTACGCTGCCTGCGCCGATGGATGGCCACGTATTCTTTCCCGCCTGAAGACGCTGCTTGAAACCGGGAAGACATTTAAGCCGCATTGATATGAGGTGGGAATGGTCTGAAATTTTTCGCCCGGCAGTATGCCCAAACTGGCGCCTGATTAACGGCCTGATGGACAGGTCCTCTTTTGGTCCTCAGCGCAGATTGCGGGCGGGTGACGCTAATATTTTATCGGAAGCGCGCAGGTGAGAACGAGTGCCTTATTTGGAGCTGGAAGGCATTGCAAAGAAGGGAGTTGCGCGAAAAGCTTGGTTGTTGATGCTCGTCAATGCACTGCTCCCGGCGTTCAACCCGGTGATGGTGCGCCGCGGCTGTTCTTCTTTCAAGCGCAGATACGCTCGCACCGATACACGCGGCAGCGTCCGCCGCGCAAGCGGCTTTGTTCTTGACGGGCAAACCGGAAGTCATCCCGGCGTTCCGAAAACCCTGGAGATACGTTTCCGTGGTGTAAGGAGGTGTGCCGTTTACATCTAAAGCATCCGCCAGAGTCAAATCAAATTGGTGCGGAGGAAGGGACGAGGGCGAAATGACGAGGGAAAACTCAAAACCCGAAGCCTTTAAGGCGAAGGCTGCGGTACTCGGTCCGCGCCTGGCTCCTGAAGGGTTGAGCTAAAAACCCAGGCAACATGGACCAGCGAAATACCTCTATAAAAGGATACTTAACAGCGGTACATTCGACGGACGGAAAATAGCAGTGTTGCGCTCACGCACCTCGCACAAAACCGTCAGGCAAAGCGCGTCCGACGTGATAACTAATGGGATGGTCCGCCGCCTCTACCCAGCGTGATGTCGCGCGTAGAGTGAGAGCCCTTCTCATCCTACGGTTTGCGGCTCGTGCCCAACGCAGTGACGAAGCCGCTTCTAAGAGTCTTCTTGAATCAAGACCACTCTATTGCACTGCGCGCAGGTGGTCGTGAAATCCTTGTCCATACGTTTGTGTCGGCGTGCCGTTGGCATCGGAGATCAGCGCAGGCCCCGTCGTGCAGCTCGCAACGGTGAAGGCCCATGCCCAGTAACCGATGGGCGGATTCACGGAGTCGGCCCAGTTCATGAGTATGTCGATTTGGCTGTGGTCACACAAATGCAGCTGACCAAACTCGTCTATCAAAACCGGGTAGCCGTTATTCTGGATATTCTGCCAGACATTGTTCCAACACGTCGTATCCTGGCAACCCAGATTGTCGAAATAGTTGTGTGCTCCTGCAATGATCGCGTGCGCTGAATCCATCGGCACGGAACTCAGCCATTGGCTGAGGTCGTTTGACCAATTTAGCCCGGCAATGATGATTGGGTTGGTGGCCCCAGTCGCTCGAATCGTGTTGACTAGTGACTGCGTCCCCACCACGGTCCACGAGCCTCCGGTCGCCTTGACTGTGCATCCACCGTTGAGGTAACAAGACCAGCTGATCTCGCTGCTAGAGTGGGGTTCGTTAATCAGGTTGAAGATGACCGCTGGATTTCTTTTGAAATAATTGGCCACTGATTGCCAGAATGTAGGCGCATGCTTCGCATCTAGGCCAGGGTAATTATCATTTTTCGGGATCCCATTGTTACCTGTTCCAAAATGCAAGTCGACCTCTACCACCATCCCTGAAGCCGTCGCCAGATTTACAAAAGTGCCCATCGCGTTCTGGTAGTTAGGGCCGCTGGTAGCGGGAGAGGCGCGATTGATCCCCAGCCAACATATTTCGTTAAGCGGCAAGCGGATCACATTCGCGTGCCAATCATCTCGCATGTGGTTGATGGTTGTCTGGTTTCCCGCCGGCACGTCCCAGAAGCCTTTACCTGTCGTACACGTATACTCCGAGCCTGATAAATTTACCCCTCGTAAATTAAGAGTTTGTCCTGCCGTCACAGTGTGCAGACCTAAGGTTCCGGCCGTAGTTGCGACGATATTGTTGCCGGAGACTCCGATGCCGGGTGCCGAGCTCTGAGCCCGTGCCCCGAGGACAAAAGCAACCGAAACGATCAGAATCCATAACCCGCGACTAACGACCAATAACGGGATTTTGCAAATAGATTCCATTGGTAGGGTTCCTCCTTCTCTAGTTGTTGCCCTACTCGTTCATCTTTGAAACGGGGCTCCTGGAATATCTAAAACTTGCACGCCCCCAAGCATCTGCCAAGATTCTTCAGGTCGTTGTGACTGCCAAAAGATCGTCTGCTGCGCATCGATGCGTGATGGTTCCGGTACAATAGCAATCCAAATATTGAGCTACTTAGATTCGGCAGGTAGCCGGACAACTTTCGAGCTGGGGCTTCACAGTGATACCTAGCTGTTGCTAAAGGGGTATCGCTGCGTCACCCATAGCGCCTATTGCTGAGGCAGATTCATGGATCATGTTCCTCGTGCGTAATGGTTCATCACCTTCGTAAAAGCCTGAATTACATCTGCTTCATCTTCGGGGGTAAGGCATGACGGGATGGACATAATTATGCTTTGTTCAAAGAGACCGTCAGCAACTGGACAAGTGCCTTTCTCGTAGCGCTTTTCTGAACCAGCATTTTCTACCAGATTCCAGGGGAAACCTGCGTTATCAACGCTCCTTCTGCTTACGAGGCTCACGATGTTGTAGTAAAGGTGCAGGCCCCAGTTGGTCATTACGATATTCGATAAGCCTTGTGGGTAGGTGGTGATCCCCTCGGCTCGCAAGGCGTGATTCACGTTCTGAGCAATCGTGGGACTCTCATAAGTAGTTATGAGAAAGGCTCCAGTGTCACCGGAACAGTCAACGATTCTGCGCAACTTTATTCCAGGCAGCGTCTCAAGTGCCTGGCGGATGCGGTACTTGCTCTTGTGCATGTTTTGCACAATTTTCGGCAATTTTCTGAGCTGCACGCGAAGGAGTGCACCGCGGAGTTCGTCAAGACGGTAGCCTCTTCCCCAGACGCACAAATCCGGATCCTCAACCATTAATCTTCCCTGATCATCGCGAGCATACCCGAGGTCGTGGGACGCGACAGCACGGCGGTATAGGCGTTCGGTACGCGTCACCACGCAGCCCCCCTCGCCGCTGGTCATGTTCTTGTTCATCTGGAAACTGAATACCGCCATGTCGCCGAACGTTCCAACCTTTTGACCATCCACACTGGCACCATTCGCCTGGGCGCAATCTTCCAGCAGGAAAAGGCCGTGCTCGCGAGCAATCTTTGCGATAGGCTTGATGTTGATCGGTGCCCCGCTCATGTGAACCGCGATGATGCCCCGAGTCCGCGGTGTAATGCGGTGTGGCAGCAGATCAGGATCGATGCCAAACGTGTGATCAATATCGACCAGAACCGGAATTGCGCCGAGGTTCACGACCGCGGCGACAACAGAAACCCACATATACGCGGGTACTATGATTTCCTGCCCCGGGCCAACACCCAATGCAGATAATGCTGTATGGAGAGCTCCCGTTCCACTTGTAACAGCAACCGCATAGGGCAACCCTAGATGTGCCGCAAACTCCTTCTCGAACTCTTCCACTTCTCCGAGTGGCGCTACCCCGTAATAGCGAAATGGCGAGCGGGCTCTCAGCACGCGGCTAGCGGCTTCGATCTCCTCTTCATCCATGTAGTGGATGCCGGGGAATTCGAGCGGCAACGGCTGAGTGCGGACGGGGGAACCGCCGAAGAGTGCCAGTTCGCCGTCTTTGCGCGATCTATTGCGAGGAGATTGTGGTTTCTCATTTGTGATCACGGGTTCACCTATTTTTGCGCGTTCGCTCGATAATGCCTGGTGTTTTCCTGCGGCAGTTCTGGCGCAGGCTTTTATTCTTCACTCATGCTTAACGCAGGTGCTTTCACCTCCAAGGTTCCTTTGACGGAGATGTCTTCTGAGGATCTCCCTACCAGGATGTCAAAAGTCCCCGGCACGACAACCCAGTGCATGTCTCGGTTCAGCAGTTGCAGATCCTCCGGTCCGAGCGTGAACTTTACCGTTTTCTTCTCGCCCGGCGCGAGTGCGATCCGCTCAAAACCTCTCAGTTGCTTCACCGGAGTTGCCACCGGGGTAAAGCGTTGGTGACTGTAAAGCTGAACGGTGTCGACGCCCGGACGTTTTCCTATGTTTTCGACATCCACAGTCACTTGAAAATTGCCTTGGTTATAAATCTCCGCGGGTTGGATGTGCAGATTGCCGTATTGAAACTGCGTATAACTGAGACCATAGCCAAAGGGATACAAAGGCGTCCCGGGCATATCGACGTATCCCTCGGTGTGCGTCCAGCCGCCCTTCACCCAATATGTCTTGGAGGGCGGATAGTTGTAATAGGCAGGCAACTGCCCTACGCCGCGCGGGATCGTAATGGCTAAACGGCCACTGGGGTTGTAATCACCAAAGATCACATCGGCGACGGCCGCAGCACCTTGCTCACCCGGTTCCCAAGCTTCCACAATGGCGGGAATGTGCTGGGCTTCCCAGCGCGTCGACAGAGGCCGGCCGTTAATCAACACTACGACAGTCGGGGTGCCCGTGGCCTGGATGGCCTTGACCAGATCTTCCTGCACCCCTGTTAAATCAAAATTAGCGACGTCGTATCCTTCACCGTCGGTGGGAGGCGGCTGACCCTCCGCACCCTCCCGCCTGGATTGCTCGCCTACGACCACGATGGCGACGTCGGCACCCTTCGCGGCTTGAACGGCGCGTTGGAAGCCGGATTTGTCTTGATCATCAACATTGCATCCCTTGGCATACAGCATGTGCGTCGCCGGGGAGACTTTGGCTTTGATTCCGTCCAGAATGGTCGCCACATGTTGGGGAACGACCATTGGGGAGTAATCTCCAAAGAGGTTATCTGCGTTGTCGGCGTTCGGACCAATCACGGCAATCGACTTTACATCTTTCTTCAGCGGCAGAAGAGGTCCTTCATTTCTCAACAGGACGACGCCTTCCCGCGCGGCATCGAGCGCCAGCTTCTGATGTGCGGACGAATGCATCTCTTGCTTGGCATGATCCAGATCGACATACGGATGCTCGAAAAGCCCGAGGCGAAATTTGAGTTCCAGTACCCTCCGCACGGCTCGATCGACGAGCGCCATTGGAATTCTGCCTTCGTGAACGCTCTCAATCAGAGGCCCCATGTAAGCTGGTTCATAGGTGATATTCAGATCAACTCCTGCGCGGAGCGCCAGAGCTCCCGCTTCTTTCTGGGTTGGAACAATTCCCTCATAGATCAGGGTTGCGAAACCATCGCCTTCACTCGTGACGATTCCTTTGAAGCCGAGCTCTTGCCGTAAGACATCGTTGAGCCACTTCTCGGACGCGTGTGTGGGAATGTCTTCGATGTCGGGATAGCCGGCCATCACGCCGAGGGCGCCGTGCTTGGTGATGGCTGAAACCCATGGAGGCAGC
The DNA here is from genome assembly GCA_003225005.1 of Acidobacteriota bacterium. GTDB lineage: Bacteria > Acidobacteriota > Terriglobia > Terriglobales > Acidobacteriaceae > Sulfotelmatobacter. The sequence goes on from QIAN01000459.1 coordinate 13,253, forward strand.
ACGTCGCGCCGTAAGCTTCGCTCTGACAAGCCCACAGCGCCACGCTCCAAACCGGCGAAAGGTTCACTCTGAGTAGGGAAATCTGTCATGAGAGCGACTACGCGGTCAGGCGCATCGATATTGGAACCTTGCGCTCCAAGCACGATGGCTTCCGCGATGCGCGAGCCGAGGTACGGATCCTCGGTATAAGCCTCCTCGTTTCGCCCCATTCGAGGATCTCGGTCGAGTTCTAGAACCAAGGTAGACAGAACATGGATGCCGACGGTTCGCGCTTCCTGGGCTGAAGCCGCGTACACCGACTGTACGAGGGGCATGTCGAAGGTGCTGCCGAGAGCCAGACCCTCGGGAAAAACTGTCGCACCGGGGAACATCGCTCCGTGAGTGCCTTCTTCGTCCTCCAGCAACGGAATTTTGAGACGGGTTTGCGTCAGCGCGATTTTCTGAAGGGCATTGAAATACTCGACTTGCTGCTCCGTTCCTTCGTGCAGGATTGTGTCGGCCAGGGTGAAAAAGCCGCTGCCCGGTCCGATTTCGTCCGTGTACGTTCCCGCTGCGAATCGTTTGCACGCCTCCATTTTCTCGGGAATGCTTTTGCCCAGTTGATCGACATATACACAAGGCAGATTCAGTTGACCGACTTTCTCCTTCAGAGTCATCCGGCTCATGAGATCGTCGACCCGTACCTCGATTGGTTGCTTGGGATCGAGATAGATCGCAGTGTCAGATGCCTGAGGCTGGAGGCTTACAGGCAACATCAGCAGGGAAGCGATGAACAATACAGCCAGCAGTTTTCCGAAAATAACTGCGATGCTGGGCGTTCTCCTGCGGCATTTACCTGTACCAAGCCGTTCTTTAGATATGTCTTTCATTATTTTGTCCATTGCGACGGGCTAAAAAAGGAATTTGATCGCCCCAACTGCCCAATCCGCGGATCCCTGGCCGATGTGACGAATCCAAAATGAATTGATGATGTCCCCTTGCGGAGAGTCGAATTGAGCATGGTTGAAAATGTTGTAGAACTCAGCTCGGAATGCCAGCTGCTTAGCTTCAGTGAGCTGTACATTCTTCATGAGTCCCAAGTCCCAGTTCGCGATTCCAGGACCGTAAAAGAAACGCCGATTGGAATTGCCGAGTTGACCCAGAGCTTCCAGACTGAATAGCGACGTATTGAAGTAAGGGTTGCCGGAGCGCGGATTTGTGAAGTGCAACGGACCCGGTGTGTAGTTGGGCGTATCGACAACAGAGCACGTCGGCCCTGTGCAGAACGTTCCGAGCAGAGAGTTATCGTCCTGTTCGTTAATCGTTACCGGCAAGCCCGTTGTGTACCGCGTGATCCCTGTCAAGATCCATCCGCGAGTCAGCCGGTTGGCTCGGAACTTGTCGAATGGCAGTTCATACCAGTAACTGACAACGAAGTTGTGGGTGAGATCAAAAGCGAAGAGGGATCTCGACAATCTTGGATTCAGCGGATTGATCTGTTCACCAGCATCGCTGATCCCCGGACCCCAGCGGGAAGCATTATCCATGGCCTTGCTGTAGGTGTACGCTGCCAAAATCGCAGCTCGATGCGTGGAATGTCGGAGACTGACTTCCAGAGCGTTGTAACCGGAATTTGCCATGGTGATGAAATAACCATTGCTCCCTAAGCCATTCTGAAACACCGTTCGGGCTGAATTGACGACTCCACCGGTAATTGGGTAATAGGTGCCATCTTCTCCGAAGGGGACACAGGTTCCGGTCTCTGGCATAACCTGGCTGGACTGACTCAGGCTGAGGCACAGATTGGGATTGCCAGGGTTGGACTCCAAATCAGCCAGCAGGCGATGTCCCTGGGTTCCAACGTAGCTCAGGCTGAGCATAGTGTTAGCACCGAACTGGCGCTGGAACGAGAGCATGTAATCCTCTGCATACGGAAGGCGATTGTTGTGGAAGAACCCGGGCGAACTCGAGATGGGCGTGAACTGGCTCCAGTCGATGCTATTGTCAGGCTTCGACGGACTTACATTCGTGGGAGGAAACTGGACGGGAAAACGCTGGCCTTCACTGTTCCCCGTCGCCCGATCGATGAAGGGGGTTGCAAATAATGGAGGAACGGGGCTACTCCAAAAATAACCGTACGGAGCATCACCCACCTCGTTGAAGCTGGTGGCATCTTCGAAAGCGGTGTAGAAAAGTCCATAGCCCGCCCGAATGCTGCTGTTTCCAGAGGAGCCAAACAGGGACCGCAACCAGCCGCTCTTGGCGCTGGGCGAATAGGCCAGGCCAACTCTTGGACCAAAGTTCTTGTATCGAATGGGCGCGAGCGTTCGCGGTACTCCTGGATGGCCCGGAAACACCCATCCCATTGGCGCGCCGGGAAAAACGACGGACTGTTCCCCAGGAATAATCGTTTCAATTTCATTGTGCTTCTCGTACCACGGGGTGCTGACTTCCCAGCGCAGCCCATAATTCAACGTCAGGCTCGGCCTGGCGCGCCATGTGTCCTGAGCGTACAGGCCGTAATAGCGGCTGGTGGTGTACATCGGAACCTGGCTGCCTTGCTGATAAGAAGAGACCGCACCCAGAAGAAAATCGGCGAAGTCACTACCGGTCTCCGATCCATCGAAATTGAAAGAGCCGTTATTCGCGCCATGATCAAACAGGTTGATTTGGCTGAGATGGAAACTTCCGCCAAATTTGATGGTGTGAGTGCCGTGAACCTTGCTGAAATCATCGATGATCTGCGCGGTGTTGTTAACCTGTCGTTCTGTGTACGGATTGACACCTATCGAGAACTCGTTTGTCGCCACATTGGGAACGCCTTCGGACTGCGGCGCTAGAACTACGACGCCCGGGGTGCCTGATCCGGTCACAAATCCCAGCGAATTCAACTTTGGTCCAACACCGCCAACCGGAGTAGGAGAGGTGGATTCGCGGGTGTAGTTGATGCGGAACTCGTTCACGACGGCAGAACCCCAGGTCTTAATGTCTCCGATATTGACCTGCTGGGACCGTCCCAGAGTGGCAGTGGCGAATCCGGGCAAGCTCGCGCCTTGATAAGGATTCAACAGGTTGCAGTCGTCAAAGAAATAATAGGCGGAAAGCGTGCCGAAACTGCCATTGGCATCGACACGATAACTGAATTTATCGTCGCGAATTGTCTGATTGAACGCCGACGTGGAGAAGCACGGACCGCCGCCCGAGCACGACGTGTTGGAGTGAGGGATGTACGGCAACACACCCTGAGCGGGCGGGGATATCGCAGAGGCGGGGATGAATGCATTGGGGAACACACACTGCGCTGAGGTGCAGCCGCTGAAATAATAGGGCTCATCCTGGCTCACCGGATATCCAAGCTCATTGGAGAGTGTTGTGGCCCAAAAAGGTCCATTCACTGTGCCCGTCAGCTGGCTCGCGATGTCCGACAGATCGCCTTGGCGCTCAGGGTCGGAAAGAACCGGAATTTGCCCGCTGTCTTGACCAGCGGTTTGGCGGGTACCCTGATAATCCGCAAAGAAGAAGATTTTCTTATGGATGATCGGTCCTCCGATTGTGCCGCCGAATTGATTTCGATGAAGGGTCGCACGCGTGAGGGAGAAATAGTTGCGAGCATCCAGATTGGGGAAGCGCACAAACTCAAAAACGTCACCATGGAACTGATTGGTTCCTGATTTTGTGACGACGTTGACGAGCCCGCCCATGTAGTTGCCATATTGCGCATCGAAATTGTTCGTCAGGATGCGGAACTCAGCGATGGAATCCAGACTAGGAACTATCGCAGTTCCCATGTTGCCTTGTTCCTCCACGTCTCCGCCGTTCACCATCAAGCCATTGGCAGACTCGCGTTGTCCGCTTACCGACAGGTTGCCCGCATTGAGGTCGCCCGACGGATTGAAGCCCGAGCTGTATTCGCCGGTAGATTGCGGCACCACGCCGGGCTGAAGCGCTAAGAGGTCCGTATAAGATCGGCCATTTAAAGGTAACGAGGTCATGGACGAGCCCCCTCGCCCATTTGGGTGTTCGTGGTTTCGACCTGCACGCCTGTGCTGGACACGCTGACTTGCTGCTGGACTGCCCCGACTTGCTGTGTCGCGTCCACCCTTAGGGCACTGTTCGCGTCAATGACAATTTGCTTCTGCTGAAAGTCTTTGAATCCTTCATAATGCACACTGATCGTGTACGTACCGATCGGCAGGGCGAGAAAGGAATAGAAACCCTTGGCATCAGTTTTAACCGTATGCACAACACCTGTGAGGACGTTGGTGGCTGAAACATCCGCACCTGAGATGAGGGCCCCGGCGGGATCTGTGACTATCCCGGAAATGGTTCCCGTGATGCTTGCGAGGGCGACCGTCGCACAGAGCAGGATGAGAAAGATCATCGGCATTGTGCAGCTATTCATAACCGCTCCTCCAGATCTCGACTCGCGTGATCTGTTGAAAGTCGAACATGCAAGGGGTGCGTAGTTCTCTAATCTTTATTTCTTTACTCTCTTTCGGGGCTGTCACGTAGCCTCCCTAACATTTCGTACACACGTGTGAGAGCTTGCCTGAGCATCCTCTCGCCCGCTCCGATCTCCACATATGTATTCGAATCACCCGCCCCGTAGCCTCCCTGCACTGCCGCCTCAATCGTCGGGAAGTAATCGAAATAACCATTCGCGTAGCCGAGGAACAATGCGTCCTGGACCGGGCATTGATCTTTCCAATTGATTTGGAAATTCACGAAGGGTTCGCCGGGCATCCCCATCAAGGCAATTCGCTTGTTCAGTAGCAGTGTTGTGACGCGAAGTTCTAAGTGGTCTGGTGGCGGGTTGATGGTCAATAGATCGGCGTGGTCTTCGAAAACCTTGTGGCCATAGGTGTCGAGCAAACGTGCGCGGAATGTCTTGGCATTCCAGCGCAACGGGAAGCTCAATACGTCATCGGCAAAATCGATACCGGGCTCACGCGGAATGTCCACGTGGATCGACTGCGCCACACGGACAACCTGCTCGCCGAGTTCTTTTCCAGTCCAGTCACGTTTGGCAATAGCGCCGTCGGACAAAGCCGTAGTCGCATAATAAGGATTGATATCGCCATCGGCGCCTTGCAGATAGAAGCACAACGGCGCATGATCAAAGCCTGCTTCGACCGTGTTTGCCATGGTCCCGATAAAATCCGCGGAATATTGCCGATTGTCGGCTCCGAGCACCACAGGATGGCAGGCGTAATTGACCAGCAACGCGAGCGGCTTGCCTTCGTTGTTGTCAATACGGATGACCAGAACGGTGGGATCGATCGGAGACGTAGGCTGCTTGCCGGGATTGGACCATAACATCTCGACCGAACCATCCGGATGCACCTGCCGACGGTTGTACCCGATGTAAACCTCGCCCCGACCAGTGCCGATTCGAGCGTCGACGAGATGCCCGCAGGCTTCTACAACTGCGGCAACGATTTTCTTGATGGCAACCGTTTCCCAAGCTGGCGCCCGGTCCCCAGCGTACACATCAAGAATGTTGGGTCCAGAATGAGTGTGCGAAGCCGTAACGATCAGAAGCGAAATCCCCGCTGCACTCTTAACCTCTTGTCGCAGTTGCGCCAGTTCACCTTCATTGAATGTCCTCCCTAAGTCCAGCGTGACCAGCGCCAGCCGCGTGTCTCCGGCTTCGAGGACCAACACGCGGGCACAGAGGGGATCCAGCGTTCCGGTCGAGAGTTTATTGTCGTTGATTCGATCCAGGAAGCCGTACATGGCTAAGCCGGGTGGCGGGGTGATATCGGCCTTCGCCACTCCAGCTTTGAAGGTGATGGCTTGAAGAGCATTTGTAAGGAGAAATAGAGCGAATGCCGCGCGGTAGAAAATTGCTTGCGAGTTTCGATGTCTTGCGCTGAAACTGAGCGCCGGATTCAGGATGCCCGCGAGCCCCTTTGTCGTGCCGTATCTCATTTTCGCAGATCCTCCGGCACATCGGGCAAACGGCCGAGCATTCGCTGAATGCTGATGACCGCGGCATCCAACATTCGATCCCCTGCACCAATCTCAACCCAGGTCGCAGGATTGGCCGCTCCGTATCCGCCCAAGGTGGCACTTGGGATGGTTGGAAAGTAGCCGTCATAGCCATTGGCATAACCGACCAGAAGCGCACCCCGCACTGGACACCGTTCGCGCCAAGCGAGTTGATATTGCACGAAAGGCTCGCCTGGCATTGTCATGATCGCGATCTTCTTATTGATCAAAACTGTGATGACCGGTAATTGAATCTCTGCGCTTGATCGCGAGGGAAATGTCTGGCCTGCGGTCGGCCCAAAGACTGCAAGCATGGCTTCCCGCCATTTTTCGGGATTCCAGCGCAGATGAACGTTGACACGCTCCTCTGAAAAACTCAGATCAGGCTCATTCTCCGTCTGCGGATGTATCTCTTTCGCGACTCGGACAACTTCACGGCCCAGCATCTCCCCGGCTCGATCGCGAATGCTGACCGCATCTTCTTCAAGCGGCGTCACCGCAAAATATGGATTGATATCGCCGGGCGCCTCTTGGAGAAAAAAACTGAGCGGCTTGCTTTCAAATGCACCCTCCACAGTCTTTGCCACGGCGGCGGGGAAATCCGCCGAGTACTGGAGGTTGTCACTGCCGAAGATGACCGGGTGACAGGCGTAGTTCACGAGAATCGCAAGCGGCTGCCCTGCCGACGTATCCACTCGCAATACGGTTACCGTTCCGTCCACGGGAGCTGTCGGGATTCGCGTTTCATTGCGCTCGAACCAACTCACAGTTCCGTCGCGATTGACTCGCAAGCGGTTATGACCGATCAGGGTGAAGCCGTATCCGATACCGATTCGAGCGTCGGTAAGGTGAGCCCGTGCTTCGGAGATCGCCTGGGCTATTTTTTTCAGTGCTGAGGTTTCCCACGCCGGGGTACCGTTGGGATATTCGTCCTGGATCGAGGGGCCCGAATGGGTATGAGAAGCCGCCACAATGATGACTGAAACGTCGCTGTGAGTGGCACTCCGCAACCAGTCGAGCGATGCCGGCCCGAATGGCCGACCAAGATCCACGGTAACGAGCGCCAACCGCTGCGAACCTACCTCCAATACCAGTACGCGCGCATAAAGAGGATCGAGAGTACCGGTGGCGGGTCCCTCGCGATTGCTGTACCCCCACATGGGAAGGCCTGGGGGCGGGGTTATCTCAGTCTCGGCAATCCCGGCCTGGAGCGCAGCACACCACCCAGGCATCACCGAGAAGAACAGGAGTGCCCACGCCCAACACGCTTGCCGGATCCCAAGACTGCTGCTTATCTTCACGGCTGTCGCAACCTCCTACCGAGAAGGAGCTAAATCAGCAGCGAATTCGCCCCATCGAATAGCTCAGTTTTGAAGTAATACGCAAATCTCACGAGAGCTGTCTGCCGTTCAATCGGGTGGTTTATAGCTGCTCCGATGGGTTATTGTCAACCTGATTTGTTCCATCTCCTGCTAGCTAACTCCCACAACAGGAAGGCGGGTTCGTTCATTTTTGAACTAATGGGTTAAAATCGCTCAGATTGTGCCGTCCCATGAGGATGGCGTGAGCCAAGCTTTCGCGTCGAGCTTCGGTTCTCTAGCCGCGCGAGTCAGGCAAGAGGCAAAAACCAGTGCAACTCAGCCGCGAGCCAGCCTCAAACGATGCCCAGGGGAAGTCCGCCGAGAAGGAACTCGCTGTTCTGCGGCTCATTCACAGGCATCCCGACGTGTCGAGAGTCGAATTGGTCAAGCAGACTGGCTTTAGCGCAGGTTCGGTCTCAGGCATAGTCCAGTCACTTCTCACAAAGCATTTGGTAAACGAGCTTCAGGGACGTCCGACCTCCGCCGGACGTAAACCTCTTGCCCTCAATATACGGAACGATGCAGCGTATGTCGTCGGAGTGGATCTCGGATCGTTTTATTTGCGAGTCGTCGTCACTGACATGCTCGGAAATATTCTTCAGAAGTTCAGGACCGAAACTAATTTGCTCGATGGACGGGAAAAGTGTTGCGAAGAACTTTCGACATCATCCAAACGACGATTACCGCTTCAGAAATTCCGAAGCGCAGGATAAAAGGTATCGGCATGGGGCACTCGGGAATAATCGACACCCAGAGTGGTATGGTCCTGTCCTTCCCTCGCCCCGGGCAAATGACAGAATGGAAAAATGTGCCCTTGCGCAAGATGGTTGAAGAGGAATTCGGGGCGCCCTGCATCGTTGAAGACAGTGTGCGAGCGATTGCATTGGCCCAGAGATGCGTCGCTCCGGCATCGAATCTCGACGATTTCGTCTATATCGACGTCGGTATGGGAATCGGAGCCGCCATCGTTCTGAACGGCAATCTATATAAGGGATCTGGAGGCGGCGCTGGAGAATTTGGCCACATGACGGTCGAGGAGAACGGCCCATTGTGCTGCTGCGGAAACAACGGCTGCTTGGAGATGATGGCG
>QIAN01000087.1 GCA_003225005.1 Acidobacteriota bacterium
TGCTGCTCACCGCGGATTGGCTCTGGATCACTCGGTCGCAACGGTTCCCGACGCCGCCCTTGCGCTGGCGTTGTGCGGCGAGACCGGCCCGGCCTTGCAGGAGATGGAGCGCCTGACCACGGCCGCGCCGACAAATGCAGTGGTTAACGACGTGTATCTCCCCGAAGTGAAGGCAGCAATTGCTCTGGCACAGCACCACCCGGAGCAGGTATCGGGGTTGCTGTCCTCCACGAGTTCTTACACGCAGGTTTCGAAGGCTCCTCATTTGTTGGGCCGCGCCTCGCTGGAGATGAGCCAATGGCAACAAGCGGTGGCCGATCTGCAGCCCGGAATCCGCTATCGCGGTCTCGCTTTGCAGGAAGGACCGGTGGGCACGGCACAGGCTCCCGACTATACTCTTTGCCTGCTGGGAACAGCGCGAGCGCAAGCGCACTTCGATAAGCTGGCAGCGATGCGGAGCTACCAACAGTTGCTTGAAATCTGGAAGAACGCCGACGCCGATTTCATTCCCGCGCAGGAAGCGAAACGAGAGAGGGCAGCGCTGCAAGGCGGCTCTTAGCCCTTAGCCGTTAGCTCTTAGCGCAGTCCATTTCGCCCACGGCTAATTTCAACTTGACGAACCTTGTGGTGCTTCGTATCATCTAATTCATACGTTTGCTCTTCGGAGCAGACCGACATTTCATGCAGAGTGGCTGAGGGACGAGCCCTGTGACGCCACGGCAACCGGGTTGGGATCATATATCCCGACTGCAGGTGCTAACTCTCACCCGGAAACGGGGAACATGAGATTCGGTATGCGAGCGGTATCTGCATTCCGCAACCTCTTTTCCTTTTCCGGAAAAGAGGCTTCGTATTTTGGGACCTCTTTTCTGGCTCGTTCTCAGCTATTCGCTGAATGAGAAAGCGAGTAGCAAGATGGCTCATTACGAACTCCGTTGCCGCGAATGCGGTCGAAACTGGGGAAACCAGCCCCGCTCAATCTGTGACGAGTGTTTCTCTCCTCTCGAAGTCGCTTACGACTACGACGCCGTGCGCGCGTCGTTTACTCGCGAACAAATTTCGCAGCGGCCACCCAACATGTGGCGTTATGCGGAACTGTTGCCGCTTCCAGCGGGGTTTGAGCCGCGGCTGCCGGTTGGCTTCACGCCTCTGATTCAGGCACCGCATCTCGCCGAGCGCTTGGGCGCTGGCCGGCAGAATCTTTACATCAAAAACGACGCGGTGTGCCTGCCCACGTTGAGCTTCAAGGACCGCGTGGTCGCCGTTGCCTTGTCGCAGGCGGGGGAGTTCGGCTTCGATACCGTCTCGTGCTCCTCCACCGGCAATCTGGCCAATGCGGTGGCGGCACAGGCAGCGCGAGAAGGGCTCAAGGCTTGGATCTTTATCCCCGCCGATCTCGAGCCGGCCAAGATTCTGGGCACTCAGGTGTTCGGTGCGAACGTCGTGCGCATTGCGGGCAGCTACGATCAGGTGAATCGCTTATGCTCGCAGATCGCCGACGAGCAGCACTGGGGATTCGTCAATGTAAACCTTCGCCCATATTACGCCGAGGGATCGAAGACTGTGGGCTTTGAGATCGCGGAACAACTTGGATGGCGGCTGCCGGATAACATAGTCGTCCCCATGGCCGGCGGGTCATTGATTACGAAGATCAAGAAGGCCTTTGATGAACTGATCAAACTGGGTCTGGTTGAGGCGAAGCAGGTGAAATTCTTCGGTGCGCAGGCCACAGGATGCTCGCCGATTTCGACGGCGGTGAAGACTGGCAGTGCTGAGATCGAGCCGCAGAAGCCGTCAACGATTGCGCGCTCGCTGGCAATTGGCAATCCGGCTGACGGTCACTATGCCATCAAGACCATCAAGCAGAGTGGAGGATGGAGCGAGGATGTGAGCGATCCGGAGGTGATTGAATCGATCCGCCTGCTGGCTGAAACCGAAGGTATCTTCACCGAGACTGCGGGCGGCGTGACGGTGGGTTCAGCGGGCAAGCTTTATCGACAGGACCGCATTCTGTCTGAAGAGACAACTGTGCTGTGCATCACGGGTAACGGTTTGAAAACTACCGATGCGCTCGCAGGCGTGTACGACACAGAAGCGCCCATCGCGCCCAAACTCGCCGAGTTCGAGAGATATTTGCAGAGAACGCTGGATGTGGCAGAAGTAGAGCCCTCCACAGTGGAGGTGTGAGGTGAGTATTACCGTACAGATTCCGACTGCATTAAGACGTCACACGGCGGGAGTAGGATCGCTGAATTGCGCCGCGGCGAATCTAGGAGAGCTGTTCTCGGTCCTCGATGAAAAATTTCCTGAGCTGAAGCCGCATTTGCGTGACGAAGCCGGGCAAGTGCGCCGATTCTTGAATGTCTACGTGAATGAGGAAGACATACGCTTCCTGGGAGGGCCGGGCTATACATTCCAGGATGGCGACGAAATCCTGCTGGTGCCTTCGATTGCCGGCGGCGCGCTTTAGGCATGGATCGGTGCAACGCTCGATGGGTGGGCAGCCGCGTTTTCCCTGATGAGTCAGCGTATGTTGTGAATCAATCCCGGAGAGGAGCGGCTAGGCGGTTGCGGGGCTCCTACTATTTTGTCGATTTATAACCCTGCCAGCGCGGCTCCGCATCTGAAATCTCGCTCTCTTTGTGGCGCACGCGGTTTATCTGGCTTGGTCTTTGGTTGGGGGAGTCAATCCCGACGCTCGAATTGAGCACGATCCGCGCTTCGCCCTCTTTCCTCGGCAATAACCGTGCGGTGGTCCGCTACGCCGCCGCAATTCTTGCGGCTCAACGTATTCCCGGCTCTTTACATACGCAGCCAATCATTTTATAATCTAACTAACCGGTTAATTAAGTGCAAGTTTAAGTCTGGGTATGGCTCAACCGTTGCAGCGCCGTCATTCGACTTCGAAGATGGGCACTCGCGGTCAACCGGCAGCGAGTCGGGCTGCCATTCTGCGAGCCGCGGCCGAAGAGTTCGCCGAGCACGGTATCGCGGGGGCGCGCACGGAAGCCATCGCGCGGGAGGCACGAGTCAACAAAGCGCTCCTGTATTACTACTTCAAGGACAAGGAAACGCTTTACGGCGCGGTGCTCGACAACGCATTTTCCGGATTAAAGGCGACCGTTTTCCGCGTGCTCGACAGCGACTTGCCGCCGCGCGAGAAAATCATGACATACGTGGGGACATACTTCGATTTCATCGCCTCGAATCAGGTCTATCCCAAGCTGATGCAGCGAGAGATGATGCGGGCGCGAGAGGGGCACTCGCCACATATCGAAAAGCTGGTCAAAAACTACTTCCAGCCGATTTACGCGCGAGTGGGCGAACTGTTGCGCAAGGGAATCGCAGAGGGCGAATTTCGCAAGATCGATCCTGCACATTTCATTCCTTCCGTGGTGGCCATGACCATCTTTTACTTTAGCAGCGCTCCGCTTATGCAAAAAATTGTTCGCTTCAATCCTCTGGCCCCGGAGCGCATAGCCGAGCGGCGCGCGGCGGTGCTGGACTTCATGTCCGCAGCATTGTTCCGGCCTGACTGCAACACGGTACAGAGAGGTCGGCCATGAGTGCGCGCAACCGTTTTTTTATCCTGCTGGGCGTAATCTTTGTAATATCCGCGATTTACTACGTTCTGTCCGCCGATCACTCCAAAGATCTTGTACTGATTGGCACGGTGGATTCGAATCAGGTAATCGTGAGCGCGCAGGTGGAAGGACGAATCCAGAAACTGCTAGTGGACGAAGGCACTCCAGTGAAAGCCGGAGATTTGATTGCGCTGCTCGATCCTTCCGAATTGCAGGCGCAGAAAGCGGCGGCTTCAGCCACAACTACGAGTCTCGAGCACAAAGTGAGGGAGATGCAGCACACGGCAGTGTCCACAACGGGCTCGACCAGCAGCGATGTCGACGACGCGCGGGCAAAGCTTTCGTCCGCGAAAGCGCAGTTGCGGCAAGCACAAGCGGCGCTGGAACGCACCGCGAGCGATAGCCGCCGCATTGTCGAATTAGCCAAAGCCGGAGTCACTTCCGACCAGGAGCGGGTACAGGCCGAGACAAATTTGCGTGCGGCTCAAGCGAATGCGCAGGCCCTCGAAGATCAGGGGAAAGCCGCCGTAGCACAGTTGAATGCAGCAGTTGCTCGCACTCAACAAGCCAATGCGGCGAAGAGCACGGTGCAAGCTACGCAGGCTGATCTGAAAAATGCAATCGCGCAAAGGAAGCAAGCCGAAGTGCGACTCGGCTACACCAACGTTTACGCGCCGGTGACGGGCACGGTTTCTGTGCGGGCGGCCCGACAGGGAGAGGTAATCACCATCGGAGCGCCTATCGTGACGATTGTTGATTTGAACGACACCTGGGTTCGCGCTGCCATTCCCGAGACCTATGCCGACGACGTTGGCTATGGCGACGTGCTCCGTGTCCGGTTGCCCGGTGGGACCATCACCCGGGGCAAACTTTTCTTTAAGGGAGTGGAAAGCGATTTCGCTACCCAGCGAGACGTGAGCCGCCGCAAGCGCGACATTCGGACCATTGTGCTCAAGATACGCCTGGACAATCCCAAAGGCGCCTTCATCCCGGGGATGACCGCGGAAGTACTCGTCTCTCCCGCGCAGATGAAAGGCGAAAAAGGGTCGCAGAAGACAGCGGCAGCGGAGCAGCGATGAGTGCGGACACGAATCCCGACAGCGTCGTGTCAGCGCAGAATGGAAAGACTTCGGTCGAAGTGGGCGCACCGTTTGCGATTGAAGTCGACCATGTTGTCAAAAAGTACGGCGATTTTACTGCGGTTGATGACGTCTCCTTCAGCGTGAGCGATGGCGAGATTTTTGGATTGCTGGGGCCGAACGGAGCGGGGAAGTCGACGCTGATTCGCATGATGACCACGCTGATTCCGATTACCTCGGGGAAGGCACGCATCGCAGGTCATGATGTGGCGAAGGAACCAGATGCGGTGCGTCGGACAATTGGCGTGATCCCGCAAGCCCTGACCAGCGATCTCGATCTCACGGTGGAAGAAAACCTGCAAATCTACGCGAAACTTTACGATGTGCCCGCCGAGGAGAGGAAGCGTTCGATCGACGAACTGCTCGAACTGGTGGACCTGACCAAGTGGCGGGATGCGCAGACGAAAACATTGTCCGGCGGCATGCGCAGGCGGCTGGAAATTGCCCGCGGCCTTGTGCACCATCCCAAGATATTTTTCCTCGATGAGCCCACTACTGGGCTCGATCCCGTGTCTCGCGTGGCGGTATGGGAGATGCTGGGCAACATTAAAGCTCAGCGGCAGCTCACCATCTTGATCACGACGCACTATATGGACGAGGCAGACAGGCTCTGTCACCGGATCGCCATTGTGGACCATGGGAAGCTGGTTGCGCTGGACACACCAATGGCGCTTAAGGCCAGCGTTCCGGGATCGAATGTGATCGAAGTGCAATTTGAGAATGCTCCGGAAGATTGGGAGCAGAGGTTGCGGGGATTAAGCGAAGTCACGTCCGTGCAACACGAAGGAGCGGGAATGTTCCGCATACTGACCGGCAACGGCTCGCGCACTACCACGGAGCTGGTGGAAATGGCGGCGCACTCGGGGTTGGGAGTGAAATCGCTTTCGGTGCAAAACACCACGTTGGACGACGTTTTCGTCCATTTCACCGGACGCCAACTGCGCGACGAGCTGGTTAAAGCCTACGCCTTTACCATGCCGCAGCGGCCGGGGTTGCAACCATGAACCGGATTATGGCCATTGTCGAGCGCGAGATGCGGAAGTTCTTCCGTTCTCCGGCGCTCATGCTGGCGTCCATGATTTTTCCATTGGTCCAGCTCATTATTCTGGGCAACGCTTTCGGGGGCAAGATTCGCGACGCGAAACTCGGCGTGGTCGATGAAGATGGCGGCACGCAAGCGTTGAAGATCCGCGAAGCTTTCGACTCGGTGCGCGCGAACATTCGCACCTTCGTGCCGGTCTACTACGACAGCGAAAGGCAGGCCGTGGAAGATGTCCGCAACGGAAAGCTGCAGGGCGCGGTCGTCATTCCTCCGCAGTTTTCGCGGCGAGTGTATGAAAGCAACCGGCCGCAAGTCGCCTTAGTGGTGGACAACAGTGACAACTTCATGAGCTCCGCGCTGGAAGCCGAACTTGCCGACCTGACCGGCGCTCTGAACCAAGCGACCATCCAACCGCGCCTGGTGCAGCAGACGGCATTGGAGATTGTAGAACTCTACCCGTATATCGAATACATGAAGTACCTGCTGCCGGGATCGCTCACCTTGGCGATGTTTGTATCGGTGATGATCGGCGGCGGCATGCTCTACATCGACGACAAAGCGCGGGGCGTGCATGAGGGATATCTGGTCACGCCGATTACCAAGCTCGAACTGGTGCTCGGACTGAATTTAGCGGGCGCGATTAAAGCAGTAATGACGGGACTGATCATCACCGTGATCGGCTCATTATTGTCGGGGGTGAGCACTCTGTTTAATCCGGTAACGGCATTCGGGCTCATCATCATGATTGTGCTGACCTCGCTGGCCTTCAACACCATGATGTTCCTGCTGATGGTGCGCATTGAAGATCCGCTCGTGCCCCGAGCCATGTTCGGCATTCTCAACACGCTGCTGTTTTTTCCTAGCGGCTCGATTTATCCCATCCAGGCATTTCCCAAGTGGCTGCGGGTAATCGCGAGGGGGGATCCATTTACCTACGCGGTGGATGGATTCAAATGCCTGCTGCTGAAGGAGACGACACTCGCCGCTGTCTGGCCAGACGTGCTGTTTCTCACCATCTTTGCGGGTGTCACGCTGGGGATTGCGATTCCGCTGTTCAAGCGAACGCTGTGAGGATTTGCAATGTTCAATTACGAAGTTCCGATTGTCAGTTGTGGTCGACTTGGAGGGGAAACTCACAGAAGGGGCAATGCACCACTCCGGGAACTTTTGACTGGGCGGCGCCGTCCGTTATGCTAGAGATCTATGACCCTACTGGACGCCAAGGAGTACGATCCTGAGAAAGAGCGAAGGAAGAAAGTCCGCATCATATCGGCGATCGTCTTGTTGCTGCTGGCTGCTTTTTTTCTCTGGTGGTTTCGCTATTGGCCTGAACAGCGCGTAGCCGAACACTTCTTCGACGCCCTACAAAAGCAGGATTATGAATCCGGGTATGGCATTTGGATGCATGACCCGCAGTGGCGGCAGCATCCGGACCACTATAAGAAATATCCTTTCAACGAGTTTTATACCGACTGGGGGCCTGGCGGACAGTGGGGGGTAGTGAAGTCGTACAAGATTTATGCGGCGGGGACTCCGCCGGGCGGTGGCAGCGGAGTGATTGTCGACATGATCGTTAATGACCGTGCCGAGCACGCTCGGGTTTGGGTGGAGAAGTCGGACAAGACCATGAGCTTTTCGCCGTATTAGCTCTTGGTCTTAGCCTTTAGCTCTTAGCTTTCAGCTTGTAAGATTGTCTGCGCCCCCGCAGGTCGCCGCTCTAGCGCTTCGCGAAATACCTTACGCCGCTGTAGCCAACTGCTCCAGCGCTTTTTGAAGGGATGCTTCGTCGCCAACGTTTGCGCATCTTCTGGTGCGATCGATCTGGCGCATGAGACCGCAGAGGACTTTTCCCGGACCGACTTCCACGAAAGTCTGTACCCCGCTTGCCATTAGCAGTCGCATGGACTGATCCCATTTCACCGAGCCTGTGACTTGACGGACCAGAGCGTCGCGGGCCGGGTCGAAATCGCTGATGAGTTTCGCGTCTACGTTCGAGACGACGGGAAACACTGGCTTATGAAACGTTAGCGCGTTCAAATCGGCTTCCAGACGGTCTTGGGCGGGTTGCATTAGCGAACAATGGAATGGTGCGCTCACGGTCAGCAGCTGGGCACGCTTGGCACCGCGTTGGCTGGCGAGTTTCGCGGCGCGTTCGACGGCGGAGGTATGCCCTGAGATTACAATTTGCTGGGGCGAGTTGATGTTGGCCGGATCGCAGACTTCGCCCTGGGCTGCGTCGTCGCATACAGCGGTAACTTTTTCTACATCCATGCCGAGGATGGCTGCCATCGCGCCCACGCCCAGGGGCACGGCCTCCTGCATGTACTTGCCGCGGTATCGGACGGTGCGGACGGCATCAGCGAAGCTGAGAGTGCCGGCCGCCACGTGGGCAGAATATTCGCCGAGGCTGTGGCCAGCGACATAAGCCGGCCGTGGCATGCGGTCCTCCAGCACACGCAAGGCTGCGATGGAAGCCGTCAGGATCGCCGGCTGTGTTACTTCGGTCAGGCGGAGCTGCTCTTCCCGCCCTTCAAAGCATAGCTGCGAGAGCGTATAGCCGAGAGCTTCATCCGCCTCCTCAAAAGTCTGGCGCGCGATTGGATATTTCTCAGCCAGGTCCTTGCCCATTCCGACTGCCTGCGAGCCTTGACCGGGGAACAGGAAGGCGATGGCGCCTGAAGAAACCTTGTTCTCTGTCATCAGTTTGCTTGTGTAACTTCGGCTTCCAGCGGCTTGAGTTGCGGGACAGCGAGTCCACGTTCGATGGCGTCGTTGATCTTGCGCTCGGAAAATTCCGCGGCCACCCGCAGTGCATTCTTGATGGCGTTGGTATTCGACGAGCCATGGGTGATGATGCACACGCCTTTCAGGCCTAACAGTGGCGCTCCACCGTATTCGGTGTGATCGATGCGCTTCTTGAAATCGCCGAAGGCGCTGCGTGAGAGCAAATAGCCCACTTGACGCGTGATCGTCGCCTTGAGTGATTCCTTGAGAGCTGTGCGGACCAGATTGGCAACCCCCTCGGAAATCTTCAGCGCGACATTGCCCACAAATCCGTCAGCCACGATGACATCCACGTGGCCATTGAAGAGGTCGCGGCCCTCAACGTTGCCGACAAAATTTAGGGGGAGCCGCCTGAGCAACTGGAATGACTCACGGGTCAGATCGTTGCCCTTGGTCTCTTCCTCGCCGATGGAGAGCAGTCCGACGCGGGGATCACGCGTCCCGAACATTGAGCGGAAATAAATCTCGCCCATGACGGCGAATTGTTCGAGATTATGGGCCTTGCAATCGACGTTGGCGCCGACGTCGAGCAAGATGGCCGCAGTTCCTGGAGCAGTCGGGAAAACCGCCGCAAGTGCCGGACGGTCGACGCCGGGCAGTGCCCCCAGCACCATCTTGGCCGTGGCCATGGCCGCGCCGGTATTCCCGGCAGTGACGAAGCCCGAGGCGCGACCTTCGCGTACCAGCCGAAGCCCTACGCGCATGGATGAATCGCGCTTGGTGCGGACCGCTTGCGCGGCCTTGTCGTGCATGGTGATGATTTCACTGGCATGAATGATTTCGATGGGCAGGCGCGAGGCCGCGCGGTGGCGCGTGAGTTCAGCTTTCAGGATGTTTTCCGGACCGACCAGCAGCACACGCGCGCCATATTGGCGCGCCGCTTGTATCGCGCCCTCGACCTCAGGCTTGGGCGCACGGTCAGAACCCATCGCATCCAGCGCGATCACGCTAGGCATGTTTAACCAGAGAAACTCGGTGGTTTAGCTGGCTTCTTCCACATCCAGGACTTCGCGTCCCTTATAGTAACCGCATTTTGGGCAGGCGCGATGCGGCATCTTTTTCTCGTGGCAGTTGGGACATTCGGAAAGGGAGTGACCCTTAAGAGCGTCGTGAGCGCGCCGGGTTGAGGTGCGCCTCTGGGAGTGTCGCCGTTTAGGATTTGGCATGGTTATGAATTCCTCTCGCCACGGACGTTCTACACCGCAGCCAAAATCGTAGCATCAATTTGGGAAAATCAATCTAGCGATCCAGCCTGCCGCGGATTTCTCTTAGTGCTTCCCACCGCGGATCTTCGACCGGAACAGCGCAGGAGCAAGCTTCCTGGTTCAGGTTCTTGCCGCAATGCGGGCAGAGACCCTGGCAGTTTTCGCGACAGACTACTTTTAACGGCAGCGCGAGTAAAACCTGCTCGCGCAAAACGTCCTCCAGCAAAATTCCCTGACCTTCATAATAGCCGATCTCCGCCTCGGCATCGGTGACGGAAAGCTCGTCCCGTCCCGCATCCGCCCCAAGAGGACGATACAGCAGTTCAAACTGCCGGATGACATCCTGTGTTACCGGCTCAAGGCAGCGCGCACAACTCTGCTCCAAGGTTGTGCTAAGTCGGCCTCTGAGACGGATGTCTTTTATTATCCTATGCTTGCCGTGATGCTCTTCGACGATTTCGGCGCGTCCGCTGGTATTTAGGGGCGTGCGTTGGCGGAAATCGCTACCCAGATCGATGACATCCGGCTGGAGCCCCTCGGTAAAGTCGACAGGATGGAGTTCTAGTTCTTTGATGTCGAGGAACATGACAGATCCCGTACCTTCGCCGAGCAGGGCGCGCAGAGCAAGCGTAAGTACTGCAAGAACCTAGGTTTAAGAATAAAGCGCAGCCGAAACAGTGTCAAGGAAAGCAGTGGACACTGTGGACACTAGAAGACGTGACTTCCCTACAGTGCCTCGTTGATGTTGTTTTCAGAAGCCCTACAAATCGCGCTCGCGCACGACCGGAGCGTGTATGACAGCTTGTAGGTTGCTTTGGCCGTCCAGTCCAAGACCGCGGGGATCACCGCCGATGAGCGTTAGCCAATGCGCTGGCCGCGCGCTTGCCTGCCCAATGGTTGGGTGCGATCTGATCGCTTGCTCTCCGATGCCCCGGGTTCGCTAGCTCAGGACGGGTAACGCGCGAATTCTTTTTTTTGTCGCAGTGTAGATCGCGTTGCACAGTGCGGGCGCCAGAGGCGGAACGGAAGGCTCGCCGATTCCGGTCGGTGGTTCCGTGCTGGTCACGGAGTAGACCTCAACTGCGGGAGACTCTTCCATGCGTACCGGAGCATAGTCATCAAAGTTTCCTTCGACAACGCGGCCTTTCTCGATGGTGATCTTGGCGCGCAACGCATTGGATAGTCCATAAACGATTCCGCCCTGAATCTGCTGCTGGAGAATGCCGGGATTGACCACTTGCCCGCAATCCACCGCGGCGATGACACGCAGCACGCGCGGCTGATCTTTTTCCATCGAGATCTCGACAACTTCTGCCATGTACGAAGAGAAGCACCCGAAGCAGGCGATCCCACGATAGCGTCCCTCCGGCAGCGGCTTGCTCCAGGCAGCCTTTTCCGCCGCAAGTTGCAATACTCCGCGCATGCGGGCGGGGTGCCACGTGTTGGTGAAGAATGGGACGTCCTGATCCTTGGCCAGCAAGTGAAGCCGGTACTCGAGAGGATCTTTTCCCGCCGCTTCAGCCAGTTCATCGACAAAACTCTCGGTGGCAAATGCGACTTGCAATGCGTAAACCGAGCGCATCCATCCCAGCGGAACCGGCGTCTCCGTCATCACATATTCCACCGATGCATTCGCGATGGGATAGATCAGGGCGGCTTCGTCGGGGAGGTCGGGATCAACTCCGTTCGGTGTTGGCGAACCTTTTTGTCCGCTGATGGACGGTGCGATGATGCGATGGGTAAAGGCAACCGGCCAGCCCGCTCCCTCGAGCACGGCGCTTAACTGATGCAAACTAGCGGGACGATACGTGGAGAAGCGCATGTCGTCCTCGCGCGTCCACAGTACTTGCACGGGACCGTTGATCGCTTTCGACACCAGCGCCGCCTCCACCGCATAGTCGTGCTCAAGACGCCGGCCAAAGCCTCCGCCGATCAGAGTGACGTTGACCTTTACTTGATCGGGATCAAGTCCGATGGCCTGCGCGACCGAGTCGCGGCAGTCCTGCGGTACCTGGGTCGGAGCCCACAGTTCGCACTTCGATCCTTGATAGTGCGCCGTACAGTTGCCCGGCTCCATAGGGGCGTGTGCCATGAAAGGTAGTTCGTACTCAGCCGAGATGCGGCGTCCCCGTGGCTTGGAAACGTCACCAGCCGAATAAAGGCTCGCGCCCTTCTTCGATACAGCTTGCTTCAGCGACGCCATGACCGAAGCGGTGGTGAGGTCCTTATTCGGGCCATCGTCCCAAGTGGCGTTCAGTGCGCGCCGACCTTCCATTGCACCCCATACCGAGTCGGCTACGATGGCGACTGCGGAATCGCTAGTCTTGCCCACGTAGCTAACGCCCGAAATCTTCTTCGATTGCTTATCGTCGAAGTTCGTAACCTTGCCTCCAATGGTCGGACAGCGGGATAACACGGCATACTTCATGCCCGGCAAACGAAAGTCGATGCCGAATATCGCCTCACCCTTTACCTTGGCAGGCGTGTCGATCCGCGCGAGAGACTTTCCGACAATCTTGTAGTCCTTGCTTTGCTTGAGAGGGGCGTCGGTGGGAATGGGGAGCGTAGCAGCTTTGCTGACGAGGTCGCCGTAACTCAGGCGCCGTTTCGAAGATGTATGAACGATGCTGCCATTCTCCGCGGCACAGGCGGAGCGCGGAACTCCCCAGGTGAGCGCTGCGGCCGAGATCAGCATTTCTCGCGCGGCGGCGCCAGCTTTGCGCATCGGATCCCACGTGGTGCGGACGCTCGCGCTGCCACCAGTGCCCTGATCGCCGTAGAGCGTGCTGGCTCCCGCCTGCTCAATCTCGATTTGTTTCCAATCGGCTTCGAGTTCCTCGGCAAGAATCATTGGCAAAGCAGTGCGCACACCCTGGCCCATCTCGGAGCGCGCGACCACGATAATGACTTTGTTCTCCGGAGTGATGCGCAAAAAGGCGTTCGGGGAGAATACTTCTGCGTTGGAGGACGATCCGTGCGGAAGGTAAAATCCGATGACCAGGCCGGCACCGGCGGCGGCCCCGACGGTAAGAAAACTTCGGCGGGAAAGCGGACTCATCGCGCACCTCCCGCATTAGCAGCCCGGTGAATCGCCATTCGAATTCGCTCGTAGGTTCCGCAGCGACAGATGTTTCCGTTCATGCCTCGCGTGATCTCGTCGTCAGTGGGATTGGGCGTCTTCGCGAGCAGCGCCGCCGCCGCCATGATCTGTCCGACCTGGCAGTAGCCGCATTGCGGGACTTCCTCCGCAATCCAGGCCTGCTGCACAGGATGCAGACCATTAGCCCCAAGTCCCTCAATGGTCATGACGGTCTTGCCTACGACCTGGGACACGGGAGTGGAGCAGGAGCGAACGGCGGCTCCGTCGACATGCACCGTGCAGGCGCCGCAGAGGCCTGCGCCACAGCCAAACTTGGTTCCTGTGAGCTCCAGCGAGTCGCGCAACACCCAGAGCAGCGGAGTCTCAGGCGAGACGCTGACTTTCTTTTCGCTTCCGTTAACGCGGAGGTTGATGTCTGCCATGTTGGTCCTGAGGTGCCTTGTAACCCGAGACCAACATCCTACTCAACAATGAAGAAAAGTGGAATGGGTAGAGCGGAGCTCGAATGGCGAGAGGGCACCGATTCTTAGGCGGCGACCGGCACCGGAAAGCTTGGGCAACGAGTGTCGTGCGCGGATTTCTGTCTCGAAGCCGTACGTTTGGAAACTATTTCAGCTCCGACAACTTCTGTGTGGCCAGCTGCTCAGCCTCGCCGCTTGGGTTATCTTTCTTGATCTGCTCGTAGATCCGCTTGGCGTCGACGGGCTGATTCGAAGCCTGGTAGAGTTCGGCCAACTGGAATTGGGCCGTGACTTTGCTCGCCGACGCGGTGGGTTTTGCCATTAACTGCTGGTAGATCTCGACTGCCTCTTTTGTGCGCTTGCTATTGCCGTAAAGCGAAGCTAGAGCCAACTTAGCCACGGACGCGAGTTCGCGGTTTCCGGAGGAAGCGACGTCCCTGAAATCTCGTTCGGCCGCGGAATTGTCGCCCGTATCGGCCGCGGTCACACCCAGAAAGTAGCGAGCCATATCAGATGTGCGGGTGTGAGGATACTTATCAACGATCGTCTGGAACTGTTTCTTGGCTGCGTCAGACCGCTCCTTCGGCGAGGCGAAACTGGGAGAGTCCGGCTGGGCTGGTACCCCAGCGGGACGAAGCGGCGTATTCATGGTTCGCACGGCCTGCGAGAACTCGAGACTGGCCTTTTCGTCTTGCGTGCTGAGGTAGTACCAGCCGCCCAGTCCAACCGCCAAAATGACCACAACGGCGATGCCGGCAATGAGCAGGGTCGAGCGGTGTTCAACGGTCCAATGGGCCGTGTTCTCGGCGGCCCTGATGGTGACTCGGCTAAATGCGTCCTGTTTCAGTTGACGGCGGGTTTCTGCGCGCACAGACTTCCCTTCTAGTAGTAGCGATGGCGGGTTGAACAAATGTGACGAACTAATAGTCTAACAGGCAGAAAATCAGGGCGTCAAAAAGGAAGCGTTCACCCGACTTATGGACAAAAGCAAAAAGGCTGCCATCACCCGGCAGCCCTGCTCATCCATCGCGCGACCTTACCGCGGAGCTTCTTCCAGCAATCCCTGTTCGAGCTTTTCCTGGCATTCGATGCAGTGGCGCGTCCAGGGCACCGCCTCCAGGCGCTTGGCGTTGATCTCCTTGCCGCAGTGGATGCACTCGCCGAAGCTGCCCTCACGGATGCGCAGCAGCGCCTTTTCCACCATCTGCAACAGTTGTCGCTCGTTGTTGCTCTGGGTGAAAAGAAATTCCTTGGTGTAGGAGCTGGCAGCACGATCGGCAATGTCCTGCGCGGTGTCTTCGTCCGCCGAGCGCCCATCCTGCTGGGTGCGCGTTACCGTGCGGCGCAGCTCCTGTTGTCGTGTTTCCAGCCGTTTCTTAAATGATTCCAACTTCTTCTTATCCATAAACTCACTTCATGGCCCGCTGGCGTATAGAGCCCTTCCTTGTCCTAGAGTCAAACGAAGATGATAAGCGCCCAAATTGAGATGCGTCAACCGCACCCGACGACGCAATTAACCGTAGGAGGTGTCTGCGTTTTGCTGTAGAACGCAGCGGTTCGCGGGCGAATCAGATGACCAGCGGGAAGCGCGGCTATCGCGGCAGCGCCTCTTTCATCGAAGCTAACGCATATCCCATCACTGCCATCGCAGCCGCGTTTTCGCGCAATTCGCCGGGAATGACTTTGTCTAGGGTATCGGCGGCGGTGTGATGATAATTGAAGTACGTTCGTCCGTCCTGCAGCAGGCCGAGGACGGGCACTCCCGCTTCCGACATTACAGCTATGTCGGCGCCAGGGCTGTAGCCGGTCGGCTGCAAAACATTTGCTCCAAGGCTCTGCAAAACGCCTTGGACCGGCCGGAGCATTTCGACGGCCTGGGGAGTAACCTTGACATCAAAGCCCAGGGGATGCGCGGCTCCACTGTCGCTTTCGATGGCGGCGATGTGCCGTGGAAACTCGTCCGCATGGATCTTTCCGTAGGCGTGGCTTCCAGATCCTCCAGTCTCTTCGTCCATCCAGGCGATAACCCGGATTGTCCGCTTAGGGCGCAAGTGAAGCATGTGAAGAAGTTCCGCCGTTTCCATGGCAATGGCCACGCCCGCGCCATCGTCGATCGCACCGGTGCCGAGATCCCACGAGTCGAGATGTCCGGAGACCACCACGATCTGCTCCGGATGTTCACTGCCCTTCAGATCGGCGATTACGTTGTAGCTTGTACCGTCGGACAACTTCTGGGGAGTGAGCGTGAGGTGCATTCGGGTTTTGCCTTGAACCGATAGATAAGCGATGAGCTCAGCATCTTCGGCAGTCACTGCTGCTGCTGGAATGCCAGCCGGAAAGCTGAAGCCGGTGTGGGGCAGCCGATAGTCCGCACCGCCCACGGATCGCACCAGAGTCGCGACCGCGCCCAGGTCGGCTGCTGCCTTTGGCCCGGCACCGCGGTATCGGACTGCCTCACCATATGCAGCAAACGCCAGGCCAGCTGCAGCTTTGCGCTTGTCATAGATCTCATTGAACAACACGATTTTTCCGCTCACTCGCTCTCGGCCCAGGGACTTGAGCTCGTCGAAATCGTTGACTACGACCACGTCCGCGGTAATGCCCTCGGCAGGCGTTGCCGTGCTTCCACCTAAGGCAGTGAGCACGACCTTTTGCGAAGTTCCGGGCACGTGGCCTGAATATTCGATCAGCTCCGCGGTCTCCGCGCCCCGCAGCCAATGGGGCACTGTCACTTCTTCCAAATGAACTTCCAGACCGAGCTGGCGAAGTTCCGCGGCTACATACTCGACGGCAGCCTGCGCCTGCGGCGAGCCGCTCGGTCGCGGGCCAATATTCTCTGTGAGATGCGACAGGCGTTGATAGGCGTGGTCATCGGTCAAGGCGGCGGCCTTGAGCGCGTTCAGATCGTGTATCAGTTGCGGAGGAAAATTGTCCTGCTCCTGAGGGGAGTGCTGCGGCGCAGCAGTCCATGGAGCTGGCGGCTGGGATGGTTTGTGAGCTTGCCCGCTCGCTGCGGAGAGGAAAACAAAAGTGAAACAGGTCGAAAAAAGGGGGCTAAGGGCGGAGTGGGTCTTGATCATGATCTGCGATCAGTGTAGCCGGAGTGCGACTGGACTGACAGAACAGTAGGAAGCCTATACCGCGAAAGCCGGATTTCACGGTTGCCTTTCCCGGGTGGCTTAGTAGCTTCTCTGCATGGACAAGAGAGAAATAAACTCCCCTCGACTGACCGCTAACTTCCTGATTTGGATTGGAGGCGTCTTCATGCTGCTGTTGTTCGCCTTCCTCGCCCACTTCGTGTGGAAAATCCTGTAGGAGTCCCAGTTTATCGCAAATAATCGTGGCCCCGTTTGGGGCCACGATTCAAAGAGGCAAGGAATTTTGGAAGGTTATGTCAGGAAAGGCGATGCATGGAGCCGTCCTGGCCAGCCAGAACGGCGGTTCGGGAAATGTCGAGAACGATGGAAGAGAGTGAAGGTCATTTTTCACTTTCAGTTTGCGCCTCTTTTGTTACTGAGAACTAAGCATTTGCCGAGCCAAAGCCTAGCCATACCGACCGATCACAGCTCTGGCTGTAACTCAATGGCCACAAAAGATTTACTTAGTAAGTCGGCACTCTAGGCCGAA
This sequence comes from Acidobacteriota bacterium, assembly GCA_003225005.1. Taxonomy (GTDB): domain Bacteria; phylum Acidobacteriota; class Terriglobia; order Terriglobales; family Acidobacteriaceae; genus Sulfotelmatobacter. The sequence goes on from QIAN01000087.1 coordinate 16,943, forward strand.
GCGCAAGACCGGTTGAAGCGAAGCCGAAGTGCAACCCGATGCACATTCGCTGCCGGGCAGATCACGTCGAAAGCCAAGCCCCGAGCGAGATTTGGCTCCGTGTCCGGATCTCAGACAGAACCCTAAATCGTGGAGCTTAGCTGTTTCCTACCACTGTGCGCAGCTTGCCGGGCAAGAAATGGTACGGTGGCCAAGGGCCGCTGATCGCCACTTCACAGTTTTTCAGCTGCTTGGCGGCGGTGGTGTAGCGATTCTGGTATTTTTCTACCGACTTGGAATCGATCAAGTGGGCGATGTCAATGAGCATGCCTGCGGGAGCGACCTTCTTGCAACTGACTTCTTCTTCGAGAGGATTGAAAAGCTTGTGCACCTGCACTGAGAGCGCACGGGCCTTAGTCTGGCGCTCGCGCTCGCGGGAAGCCTTCACCCGTAGCTTGGACAGATAGTCGCCGCCCACGGTGTCGGGAAGCTCAACGTCGATCATGGCCTCTCGTAGGGAACCGTCGCGCACGACCAGCTTAATGTGCATTTCCGACTTCCCACGCAGCCTTTCAACACTTATTCCGAAAGCTCGGCGGTTGACCCGAACGGCCTGTCGCAGAGCGTCGTCGGTGTCGAAAATCGTCCCGAAACGGAACGGCAAAACCGTCGAGTTACGAAAGCAGCCACTGATCACCCGCGCATGATCGATCGCTGCTTTCTGGTCGAGCTCGCCTATGGTGTGGTCGTATTCGCTCACGATCACGGCAAACTCACCACTGGGATAGCTGAGAACCGCAGCCCCATTGACTCCTTGCACGCCCTCGATCAAGAAGGGGCGCCGGGTGCGGGTTCCATTAGGGAGGGATTGATGCTCGGTAAGACAGTACGCGTACCACGCCATGTTGAACTCTCCGAACCGGGACGGAGGCGGACCTAGCCGACTCTCGAGTTTTTCGCCAAAGCTGAAGTACTAGTTAGTCTGGAAGTAAGAAACGGGCGGTACAGGGTCATGGGCGCTTTCCCATCGGCGCCCGTTCACATATTACTTCGGGTCGTAGGGAAAATGCAACTTTTTCGTGGCACGATGCATCGGCGGGGTTACTTTTTCACAGGCGCGGATTTGGCGGCGCGCTCTTGCAAGGCCAATAATACCGTCCGAAGCATCTCGTCCCCAGGGGCTGGTTTACCGGTCCAGATCTCGAATTGACGCGCCGCCTGTTGAACGAACATCTCGATTCCGGGGATGACCTGTGCTCCTCGCTCCCGAGCTAGCTTCAGCAGCCGCGTTTCGGCTGGATCATAAATCATATCAAAGACATAGCGGGCATTGATCTCATGCTCTTGCAATGGTGTCTCACGCGTGTTACCCATGCCCACCGGGGTGGCGTTGACGATCACGTCGAAACTCAGCTTCTTCAAGTCTGCACGCTTTACCGTGCGGGCCCGGGCTTGGCGAGCCAGCTTCTTGGCAGGACCGGTGGTCCGGTTCAAGATATAGACCTCGCAGCCGCGTTCCTTCAAACCGAACACCGCCGCCCGCGCCGCGCCTCCCGCTCCGAGAACAAGGATCTTCGCGCCTTCTAGGGTGGGAAGCCTGCGCTCGAGTGGCCGCACTACTCCCGCCGCGTCGGTGTTGAAGCCGTACAGCTTGCCGTCCTGGGCGCGTACCACGGTGTTGCAAGCCCCGATTTTTGTGGTGTGGGAGTCAGTGTTGTCCAAATGCTTCAGAATTGCTTCCTTGTACGGCATGGTGACGCTTATTCCATGTAGGGGAATTCCGCGGATGCAGGTGAGCAGGTCCTTGAGCGTTTTGGCATGCAGAGTGAGATAGACGGCATTGACGTTTTCCCGCCGGAACGCAGCATTCATGATCGCCGGAGAGAGTGAATGGACCACGGGGTCGCCGGCGACGCCGTAGACCCTTGTCGCCGCGTCCACCTGTTCAATTCGGTAAAGATTCCGCAATTCTTGCGCCGTCACCTGCCCGGGAGCGGTCTTTTCATCGGGGCTGAGGGCAGCGAAAGTGAAGACGCTGCCGGCACGCACTCCCAGCACTCGGCTGATGATGCCTTGTTCTCCCATGCATATACCGATCAAGGAATGCTTGTCACTCTCCTTCGCCAGAAACCTGATCATGGTGACATTGTCGGACAGGGTCGTGGCTGTCGAAACGATTTTGTGGAAGTCTGCCTGGACGGCCAGCATTTTTTGGAGCTTCTCGTCGAGCTTCTTGGTGCCCCGGAAATCGTGGAAAGATAGGATCAGCGCAGACCGCGCCCTCAGCTTTTGCACCTGCGCCGGTTTACTCTTGATGGCGGTTTGCAGTGCAACGTCCAGTAGTTGACAGCCAGCGCCCGATGCCTTCGCCAGAATGTCCAATTCGGAGGCCATCGATCCGCGGAACCTGCCTCCGGCTACCGTACGGCGGCAAGTTGCAATGACCACCGTGTCGGGGTGCGACTCCATGAATGCTTTAATTTTCGGAATCGCCAAACCAGGTTTGGCAAGATAGTCCAACCTAAACTCAAGAAAGGGGTTATCGCGAACCAGCGCCTCCGCCTTTTCCATCATCTCGCTGGCATCGGCTCCAGTCACCGCCACGCAAACCCGCGGCATACGCAGGGGAAGCAGCCGGGGAGTGTAGGTTGGGGCAGAGCTCATGAGTTTTGTTCTCGTTGGTCCGGCGCGACATATTACAGGGGCCTAAATATAGATGCAACAACCGATTAACGGACTTGACGAAAAAACTTTCGGCGAAGCCTGGACAACACCCTCGTAACCTTGACCCTTGTATGTCCCCTTGTTACCTTCCGGCTATACCCTTTCTTTATCTAGCATTTGACGGGGAAGGGACGGTTTCGGGTCTCTTCTCGGAGGTAACATGAAGAAAACAGGATTGTTATTGCTGTTAATCGCAACGGCCGGGTGGGGGCAATCGAGTGCCGAGGGCGCCGCGGTCGATCAGGCCACCCCGGAGGGAACGGTGGTGACTTCGGCGAGCTTTCCCACCGTACGCTACCAGACCCCCACTTATGCTGATCTGTACTGTGCGGGCTTCATCACCAAGCAGACTTTGCCCGATGCGAACTTTGTTGCCGGCGGATTGCATACCCCCGGAACGACCAAGTTCGTCAAGGGAGACCTGGTCTATCTCGAAGGCTCAGGATATACCGCCGGGGCGCAATACGAAATTGTTCGCGCACTGCGCGACATCAACGAGTACGAAATGTATCCCGGCGAGAAAAAGACCCTGAAAGCCACGGGTCAGCCCTATGAAGAGGTTGGGCGCGTGCGCATTATTGATACCCGGAATAGTCACTCAGTGGTCGCGCAGATTGAATATGATTGCGATCCCGTTAATCCGGGCGACACCGCGATTCCATTTGCAGAAAAGTCCACACTGAGTTTTCATTCGCCGGTGCACTTTGACAGGTTCCTTCCCGCGAGCAACAAACTTTCAGGGCGCATCGTGATGGGGAAAGATTTCGATGCTACGATGGGCACAGGACAGAAGGTCTACATCAATGTGGGCGCTAATCAGGGAGTGAAGGTGGGCGACTATTTCCGGGCTCTGCGTTCTTATGAGACGGCCTTGGGAGATCCTGTCGACTCGCTCTCATTTAAGGCATCCACCGCTGAAGACACCCAGAAGAGACAGCCTTCGATCGATCCACACATGTTCACCAAGTCCAATGGACCGATAATTCACGTGCGCGATCTGCCCCGGCGGGGTGTGGGTGAGATTGTTGTAATTGGCGTTACCCCCACCACAGCCACCGGCATGATTGTCTTTGCCCTGGAAGACGTTCATGCGGGCGATGGCGTGGAGATGGACGAGGTGCAATAGATTTTAGCAAGCGAGGTTGACGTATTCGGAAAAACCGGGGACGGGAAACCGTCGCCGGTTTTTTGTTGAGTTGAGCGGCATTCAAGTGAGCGCGTTCTTATCCCCAAAAACCTCGGCAGTGAAGGCCTCGATGACTGCTCCCTTTTGCCACGCATCTAGCGGCAAGCCCGCTTTACGGCAAGTTTGCTCGAGGAAAGTTGCCCGATCCCAACCATGTTCGACAGGCACTTGCGGCAGAAGCAATCCGCGACTGCCATGCATACTGATCAGCAGCCCGTGACGGCCAATTTCCACGGCGTCGGCAAGAATTGGCCGGGGAGGTGAAAGGATACTGAGTTCAACTTGCAACTCATGCGCTTCTTCTCTGGTCACGGGCTGGAAGCGAGTGTCGTCAAATGCTGCAGCGCGTGCCGTTTCTGCGACAGTACGATAAATCGAGCTGGTCGCCAGCACATACCCGACGCATCCGCGCAATGCGGCGTTCGAATAAACCGAAGTGAAAGCTCCCCGCGGCTCGGCCAGGTGTGGCGTGGGCGGATCAAGGCAGATTTTCCGGCGATCCAGCGCGGAAAGGATCGACTCATGCGCCAGCCGCAGCAATACTGCGCGTTCTTCGCCAGAAAACTCGTTGCCTGCAGACTCGCAACGGCAAGGCTCGGAGCCAGTGAACCCTACGCCCGCAGTCGTCGGATTGAAACTGTCCGGAGCAGAAGACGGATTACGTGGTGGTGGCAACATCGCGGTCAGATTGCTGCGGCGCTGGCTTTCTGCGCCGGCTGAGGACAAAGGCACGGCGCTGGCGCTTGACTACACGCCGATCGATTCTCGACCAAAAAGCGGCGAAATAATCGACGGCCGAGACCATGGAAACGCAAACCATGAACCATATCGCCAGATATGCGATCCAGTGAATCGGGAATACGAGGTTGCCATAAACCGGCCACTCCTTCCAGCGATGGTCCAGAATTACAGCGACCACGGAGACGATCTGCACCACCATCTTGAACTTTCCCAAGTCGCTGGCTTCGATGGTAAAGCCCTCGGAGGCAGCGATGGAGCGCAGGCCACTTACCAAGAATTCGCGTCCAATGATGACCACGGCGATCCATGCCGGTACCAGACTGGGATTAAACTGCACTAGCGTAACGAAGGCAGCCGCGATCAGGAGCTTGTCGGCCAGGGGGTCGAGCAGGATACCCATGGTTGTGATCTGCCCGCGCCTGCGCGCGAGATAGCCGTCGATACCGTCTGTCATGGATGCGGCAATAAATAGTGCCGAGGCTAGAAGCTCCTTGCTGCCGTTTTCGGTGCTGAAATGACTGCCGGAAAGGATCCAGATCAGCAGGGGAATGCTGAAAATGCGGATCAACGTTATGGAGTTGGGTAGATTCACTACAGCCCACGAAAAGTGTCCGGCGACGCCGGAAGACCTGCTTGATTATCCTCCACGGCAGGAGGGAACGCAATGCAAGGAATGGAACCTTATGGAACCTTAGGGCAGGTGTATTTCACGCGTGTGTCGGGGTGGGAGAGGGCCGGCTTCAGGCTGAATCGCTATCCCGGAATCTAGTCATTCCTGCGACGGCTTTGGCCAACCATCCCTTCGACGCAATTGAACTATTTAGGGGAAGCCGGGGCCATCCCGGTCGCCTTCGGCTGCTTCGCGATGATTTTCTCTTTGATTTTGTCGTACGTTGCCCGGGGAATGATGTTTTTGTGCACCAAATCCAGCTTGCTGCGATAGGGGCGCCCGTCGATGATCTTCTGCGAATAGGCGTCCCCGATGCCGGGAAGTGTCTTGAGTGGATCTTTGGGGGCAGTGTTGATATCGAGCGGCTCGGCCGCGGGGACCGACCTGGTGGTCTGCGCCGAGGCCGGCGCCACTCCGGCACCAGGATTGGATGAAACACGCGCGGTGCTGAGTGCGCTCAACCAGCCACATGCCAGCGCGACCGCGGCGATGGTCGGAATCAAACTGGTGCGGATGGTTTTCATCGAGTCCTCCTCAGGCGTAAATGCCGCGCTGGCGGATGGTGTAAGCCACGCGATCAATCGCCAGCATGTATGCCGCAATGCGATTATTGACCTGGTGGGTCTCCGCATAGCGGACGACGTCTTCGAAGGACGACTTCATGATGGTATCGAGCTGCTCGTTGACCACAGATTCCTTCCAGAAGTAGCCCTGCCGGTCCTGAACCCACTCGAAGTACGAGGTGGTCACGCCGCCGGCGTTGGCCAAAATATCGGGGATCACGAATACCTTTTTTTCGGCCAGCACATCATCTGCAGCCGAAGTCGTGGGTCCGTTCGCGCCCTCGGCCAGGATGCGGCATTTTACGCGATCCACGTTGCGAGTCGTGATGACGTTCTCCGTGGCTGCCGGAATCAGAATTTCGCACTCGGCGGTCAGCAGCTCAGCGGGATCGTAACTTTCCGCGCCGGGGAACCGGTGGATCGTGCCGTGCTTCTGGCGGTATTCGGAGAGCGCCCGCAAGTCAATGCCGGTCTTGTGGTAAAGGCCTCCACCCACTTCGGCGATGCCAATCACTTTGTACCCGGCTTCGTACATCAGCAGAGCAGCGTTAGAACCCACGTTGCCGAAGCCTTGCACGATGACCCGACTGCCCTCGCGCGACAAACCCAGCTTCTTGATGGCCTCGTCGCACACGATCATTACTCCGCGGCCTGTGGCTTCACGGCGGCCGCGGGAGCCGCCAATGTTGATGGGCTTTCCCGTGACTACGGCAGTCACCGTCTGGCGCATGTGCATAGAGTATGTGTCCATCATCCATGCCATGACTTGTTCGTTGGTATTTACATCCGGGGCGGGGACGTCTTTCTCAGGGCCGATGAATTCAATCAGTTCAGCGGTGTAGCGCCGTGTCATGCGCTCGAGCTCGCCCATCGACATCTTGTGTGGATCGCAAATGACCCCGCCCTTGGCGCCTCCAAAAGGGATATTGACCACAGCGCATTTCCAGGTCATCCAGCTGGCCAGTGCGCGTATTTCATCGAGCGTCACATCAGGCGAGTAGCGGATCCCGCCTTTGGCCGGACCGCGCGCGATCGAATGCTGTACCCGAAAGCCAGTGAAAACTTCAAGATGGCCATCGTCCATCTGCACCGGTATGTAAACGGTGAGTTCGCGGTTGGGATAACGCAACACGCGCCACAATCCCTCATCCAGGTTGAGCTTCTGAGCGGCCAGATCAAACCGCGCACGTTGTGATTCCCATGGATTGCTTTCTTTGTCCACGTGGGGGGCGGTGGTTATCGTACTCATAAGGCTAAGGTCTCCGGAGATAAATGCGATTCAGGTGCTGGCCGACACCGGGCAGGCTCCCCCGGAGAGACGGGCAAACGTTCAAAAGTATAAGAGGGCCGAGACGGCGACGCAAGCTGGACAAGAATCAGCTGGACAAGAATCAGCTGGACACGAATCAATTCAGCCGAAGGAATCCCAAGAGGAAACAAAACGAGGAGCGGGATTCCAGGCATCTAAATTCGGATCTCCATGCCTTCGGCCGCTGCTCTTACTTTCGGATAGTAATTGCGGGCGTCGTGCACGATCTTGTCGATGACAACGTCGGTGTGGTCGGGATCATGGTGGAAGAGCACAAGCTCTTTCGCGCCGCTTTCCATGACCACGTTGACCGCCTCGCGCCAGTGGCTATGGCCCCAGCCATGTTTTTCGGCAGCATATTCTTCAGGCAGGTATTGGGCGTCGTAGATCAGCACATCGGCTCCCTCGGCCAACTTGCGCACGCTCTTATCGAAGGCTGCGTCCCCAGGTTCATTGTCAGTGGCGTATACCAGTACGCCATCTTTCGTTTCCATCCGGAAGCCCATGCAGCCCTGAGGGTGATTGAGCCACGAGGTCTGAATTTGGACTCCGTCTTCCAAGTTCAGCCGGCCAATATCGATATCGTAAAACTTCTGTTGCGCCTGCATCTGGCTGAGATTGACGGGGAAGTAGGGGGAGGCCATCTGCTCGTCCATTACCTGCTTCAAGCTGCGGGTGCGGCTCGAGCAATGAAAAAGAAATTGGCTGTCGGCACGGTCATACAGTGGACGAAAGAATGGAATGCCTTGGATGTGGTCCCAGTGAAAGTGCGAAATGAAGACGTGAGCGGACAAGGGGAGCTTCTTCTCTCCAAATTCGTCCCGCAGTTGTTGCCCCAAAACGCGAAAGCCGGTGCCACAATCAAAAATGTACAGCTGTTCGCCGACGCGCACCTCGACGCAGGAGGTATTGCCTCCATAGCGCATGTTTTCCGCTTGCGGGGTCGGCGTGGAACCACGCACGCCCCAAAACTTGACTCGCATAGGCTCCAGCCCGGTGGAAGGGCTACTAAACTTCGTATCTTCGAACCTCCGGAGGCATCCGTCAATTCATTCTCTGGTTCCCGGTTTTGCTGGGAACCGGATACCAAGCGTGCCTGGAAAGTGCCGCGGTCCTGCGATTAGGACTAGGGTTTCTCGGTTCCGCGCAAGTCTTTTGTCGCGACCGGCTGGGCCTGTTCTTTTCGAGGGACAGACTTTTTCTTCACCGCATTGGCTCGCTGCCGCTCTTGGTGACGGCGGTCATGAAATTGTTGGTCGGCGGATTGTTTCTTCATCGCTACAGCTTGACACAGATTGCCTAGCCAGGCCATATCCGCCGCGTCTCGTTTTGCCACGCGATGGGCTGGCATGGCCTGGCTGGGGGACGGACTATCTTTTGCGAAGTCTCCCCTATAATGACGGACACGCCAGCGCCGCCTGCTGCAAGCCGTATTTTGAAGCTGGTTCCACAAAACAAGGTTCGACGAAGCAGGGTTCAGCGAAAAATGGTTCAACCCGATTTCAAAGACTTCGCTCGCCTAGCCCGATCCGCTACCTTGGTTCCGGTGGTGAAGTCGGTTAGTGCCGACCTGCTCACCCCCGTTTCCGCCTTTCTCGCGATCGCCCAACGGGAGCCGCATGCGTTCCTGCTGGAGTCGGCCGAGCGGGGTGAGCAGATTGGCCGCTACACCTTCCTCGGCGTGCGGCCTTACATGCGGGTTAGCGCTCGCGGCAAAGCCATCGAGATCGAGCGAGGCCGGCGCCGCCAGCGGCGTGACGGAAATGTCTTTCAGGTGATCAAGGAATTGCTGCGTGAGCATCGTCCTGCGATCGTACCTGGCATACCCCCATTCACCGCGGGGGCGGTGGGATATTTCGCTTACGACGTTGTCCGCCAGCTCGAGAACATCGGCGACCACGCGAAGGATGATCTCTCGCTTCCAGACGCCGACCTTATGTTCTTCGACCGGCTATTGGCCTTTGACCATCTTCGCCATCAAATTCACATCGTAGCCACAGCCGACATTTCCCGCGAGAGTCCGCGGAGCGCGTATGAACGCGCGGTTCGCGACATCGCGGGCCTCGAAAAGAAGCTGGCGGCCGGGCTGCGCCCGACGCTCTGGCGCAAATCCATGCGGCGACGTCCCAGCCAGCTTGATGTTCATGCCGGCACCAGCCGAAAGCACTTTCTTCGTAGCGTGGAGCGTTGCAAGGAGTACATCGCCGCTGGAGATATCTTCCAGGTCGTGCTCTCGCAACGCCTGGATTTCGAGCCCGAGGTTGAGCCCTTTAACCTGTACCGCGCGCTGCGGCAGGTGAATCCGTCGCCGTACTTGTACTTTCTGCGCACGGCCGAGAACTGCATTTTAGGTTCTTCGCCTGAGATGCTGGTGAGGGTTACAGGACGTCGGCTGGAATATCGGCCCATCGCGGGCACGCACCCACGCGGTCGTGACGAAGCCGAAGATCAGCGACTCGAGCAGCAGATGCGAAACGACGAAAAAGAGAGGGCAGAACATGTGATGCTGGTTGATCTCGGCCGCAACGATTTGGGTCGCGTCAGTGAGTATGGATCAGTCAAGGTCAAGGATTTGATGTATGTCGAACGCTACTCTCATGTCATGCACCTGGTTTCTGCACTTGAAGGCAAGTTGCGCAAAGATCTCGATGCCCTTGACGCGTTTGCCGCCTGCTTTCCCGCGGGAACGCTGAGCGGAGCGCCGAAAGTTCGCGCCATGCAGATCATCGAAGAGTTGGAGCCCACGCGGCGCGGGATCTACGGCGGATCAGTGCTCTATGCTGACTTTGCTGGCAACCTCGATTCCTGCATCGGCATTCGCACCATGTTGATACAAGGCAAGCATGCATACCTGCAGGCGGGAGCCGGCATTGTGGCGGACTCCGACCCGGCGCGCGAGTTCGAGGAGTCGATGAACAAGGCGCAAGCACTGCTAAGGGCTGTTGCGATGGCGAGGAGCAGTGGCTAGGGAGCCGTGGTTAGCGGTCTGTGAGGTTTGAGCATCCTAATGGCTGGCCTCGAACTCTGGCCATCGCGAGGCCTTTGGTTTTGGAAAATCCAGCAGTCTGGGGATGAGCGTCAACAGTACGGTGGCGCTCAGATGCATATCTTTTAACCAGAAGCCACCCTCGGTGCAACCCACCGTCAAGCCCCATCGTCAAGTTGTATGGCGACCTAGTGGCTTTGGAACAAGTCGACCGGTTGGGTACTCGATATCTACCGGAGTACACACGGACCTCCCAGGAAGGTCAAGCCAGGCTACCCACGGGAGAGTTTAAGCAATTTCTGGGGCACGCCCCGGGGTTCGCTAGTGGAAGTTGAGGCGCAGATTCTCAGGGCAGGAGAGTTGGGCTATGGAGGGCACGACGAAAGCCAGAATTGGCTCGCGGTTACGGCTGAGGTGGGCCGAATTCTCAGCCGCCTTCTGTGCTCTCTGCCCACGCGCAATTCGATTTCGGCCGATCACCGCCCACGGATCACTAGCTACTGACCATGGCTAAGAAATTTTCCACTAACTTTTTGCCCGCGTCGGTGAGCACACTCTCGGGATGGAACTGCACTCCCTCCACAGGGTGCCGCCGATGGCGCAGCCCCATGATAGTGCGCTTGCCGTCTTTCTCTGTAGTCCAGGCGCTGACTTCCAGTTCCGGGGGAAGACTTTTTTCCTCGACGATCAGGGAGTGGTAGCGCGTGGCCGTCATAGGGATAGGAAGTCCCTGAAAAATGCTTTTATTGTCATGCACGACAGCGCTGGTCTTGCCGTGCATAAGGTTTGCGGCGCGTACTATGTTGCCGCCGAAGGCCGCGCCAATAGCCTGATGTCCAAGGCACACCCCGAGCACCGGCACTTTTCCAACGAAGTGGCGTACGAGATCAATGCTGATGCCGGCATCCTGCGGCCTGCAGGGACCGGGCGAAATTACGATGCGCTCGGGCTGCATTGCTTCCACATCAGCAACCGTAACCTGGTCGTTACGGCGAACCTCAACCTCGGCACCCAACTCTCCCAGATACTGCACCAGGTTGTAAGTAAATGAATCGTAGTTGTCGAGAACGAAGACCAATTCCAACCCCTTAATCTGTTAGCGTACACCCGAGTGCCGCCGCTGCAACTCAGGGGAGACCTCATCCCAGGGGTCTAGGTGTCAGTTTGTTGCCCCAAGCTCGGCTCGCGCGTAACCCGCCCGAAAGGGCCATCGCTGCTGCACAACGGTGGTATTGACCGTGACCGCTTTTCGCCGTGATAGTTACGAACAGGTTAAACTCTCACTTTTTGGAGAATGAGATGGCAGAAACCCAAGAGAAGAGGGCTGCAAGGCGCTTCGCGCTTCGCATACCTGTTGCCGTCAGCCAGGGGGGGAACTCCGCTCAAACCGAGACCGCTCAAATCCGCGACGTAAGTGCGCGGGGCATTTGTCTTTACCTGGACTCATCCGTAACCGAGGGCTCACCCATTTCCTTCACCCTGACTCTGCCACCTGAGATCACGCTGACGGAAAGCATCCGAGTGCAATGCCAGGGTCGGGTAGTTCGTGTGGATGAAGGGGTAGCGGACGGCAAAATGGCCGTTGCCGCTGTTATCGAAGAATACGAGTTTCTTCCTGAGTCTTAAGTTGGCATGAGCCCGGTTCGGAACCACGGGCGGTCGCCGTTGCCCACCGCGAGTAGATTACCTGCTACTTTGCCAGCCTGTCCGCAAGTGATATGTTTCCTTTCATAGGTTTTGAGGTGGCCTCCAGGGGATGTTGTTGCCTCGATACGCCCTCCAGTTCGCGTGCCTTGTGCTGCTGGTATCTGCAGGAGCCATGCGAAGCTTGTCGCAGCAGGCTTCGCCGTCTGCCGCGGACTCCGATTCGCAGACTTCGGTTCCGGTGGCAGTCGTCAAAAGTATGCGCATCGTGCATGAACGGGGCGCGCCTGCTCTCGAGATTCTGTCCACACGGCCGGTGGTGCCCGCCATTCAAACCCTGGAATCGCCGGCCCGGTTGGTGCTTGATCTGCCCAATTCCAGAATCGGCTTACCGCGCAAAAGAATCGTTGTGCAGAGGGAGCAGATTACGGTCATCCGCGCCGAGCAATACCAGCAGGAACCGCCAGTCATGAGAATCGTGTTGGATTTGCTCGCGCCCTACGGCTACACGTGGGACGCCGCTGGCAATCGCTTGATGATCCGCCTTAAACCCGCCGAGGGCGCTGGTGTCGGAACAACGTCCCCGTTCCAGCCACCGTCTGTTTCGACGCTCACCACGGTCGCTGCGCCGCTGGCGGTGCCCGTCACGGGCGGCCCCGGCGCCATCGTGCTGGCAGGAAGCCGGATCCGCGCCGGGTCTTCAGTGACCGCCGGTTCGGACACAGCTATCCTGCATTTAATCCGCGGCGGGGAAATTCGCGTGTGTCCAGGGACCACGGTCTCGGTGACGCCAGCACAGAATACCCGCGAAATTATGGTGGGTATGAGTATGGGCGCGCTGGAAACGCACTACGCGCTCGATGCTTCCGCTGACTCGGTGTTAACTCCCGACTTCCGGATCTTATTCGCCGGCCCGGGGGAGTTTCACTTTGCCATTAGCGCTGATTCGCATGGAAACACCTGCGTGCGGGCTCTGACCGGCAATAGCTCTTCAGCAGTTGTGGCGGAGCTGATGGGTGATCGGATTTATCAGGTGAAACCCGCCGAGCAAGCGGTCTTTCTTGCGGGTCGAATCGATAAGGTGGATTCGAACGTGCCGTTGGAGTGCGGTTGTCCACCGCCGCCCCCGGCTGTGCTGCGGACAGACGCGCCGCCCACCGTTTTGCCCGACTCGAGCTTGCCTCGAGAAGCGCGCTTGAATAGTTCGCGACCTCTAACCGAGGATACGAAGCCAGGGGGCGACAAGCCGACCGCACCAGCCACTTTATCGACAGGACCGGAAACGGCGGCGTTGCCGCCTTCTCAGCCGAACGACGTCCATGTTCAGGTGGAGGCACCGTTTGTGTTTAGCGCCAAGAGCCGCGTGGCTATCCCGCCGCCACCGCCGACCGAAGAGGTCGCTAGCCTGCCGGTGGTATCGTCATTTCGGCCGGCGACGCTTGATACGATCGTGCAGCAGCCATCGACTCCTGCCGCCAGCGTCCAAAGCTCAGACCGTCCCGCCTCCGTCCCTCGACGGTTTTTCCGCAAGGTCAAAGGATTTTTTACCGCAGTCTTCCGCTGAGACATCCCAGCGGGAGAGTAGGTGGACGAGAGAACGGCCATGGAACTCGCTTAACCGCGCTTGGTGACCCGGCGTAACGGTTCTACTTTCCGCGCCGTTTCGCGCGCCACTTCGCGTAATTCTTCCGCCCATCCCGCTCCACGTTCAGCCACATCAAGCACTTTCTCCTTGGCTTCTTGTGCGCGATCTCTTGCTTCTTCGCCCCATTCCTGCAACGTGTCCTTCGCCTCCTCATAGCCCCGTTTCAAGTCGCGCCGAAATTGTTTGCCGGCCTTTGGGGCGAGCAAGAGCGCCACCAAGGCTCCGGCCCCCAAGCCGATCAGCAAGAAAGTGACCGCTGAACCTACTTTGCTGTTTTCTGAAGATTCGTAACGTCCAGAGCGCATGGTGAAGACCTCGATTTCTGCCCGACAGCTAGTCCGCTAGTCCGCCGAGTCTTTTTGGGATTGGCTCAGAACAATTCTAGTCCCTCGCGGATGTCGCGGATTCATCCAAAAAGGCGAGCCAGGTTTATTTCCGATGAAGCAATCCTCGTAAAGGTTTCCTTTCCCGCGTCGCGGAGTGTAAAATAGTTCCGTAGTCCTCGTGTGCGGCGGAAATTGTGGCCTGCCCGCCTTCCGTTAGCCCCGGAAACGCAATCGTATTTATCGTAATTTGAGGAGATCCTTTCAACCGATGTCGATCCCTGCCACTCAGCTCCGTCCGGGCATGATCATCAAGCACAACAACGATCTGCACTCGGTATTCAGCGTCGAACATCGCACCCCGGGCAATCTTCGTGCCTTCATTCAGGCCAAGTTACGCAACCTTCGCACCGGCGCTATGTTCGAGCACCGCTTTCGGTCCCCCGACCCCATCGAGAAGATTACGGTGGATGAAGTTGAGATGCAGTATCTCTATAACGATGGCGACAGCTATTACTTCATGGACACGTCGAACTACGAGCAGACTCACCTGAGTAAAGAAATCCTGGGGGACGCGGTCGATTACCTCATCGCGAATTTGGAAATCAAGGTCGAATTTTTTGATGGTAAAGCGGTAGGGATCGAGTTGCCGCAGACGGTTGAGTTAACCGTGGTCGAGACTGAGCCTGGGATCAGGAGCGCAACCGCGTCCAGCGTGACCAAGGCCGCGAAGACCGAAACCGGACTTGTGGTGCAGGTGCCCCCCTTCATCAACGAGGGCGAGAAGATCAAGGTGGACACGTCCGAAGGCGCGTACTTGTCGCGGGCATAATGTGCATGCAGAAGTCAGAATGCAGAAGTGGGAAGCCCAAGATCGTTTTTACTCCTGCATTCTGACTTCTCCCTTCTGCATTCTGGTTTCGGAGCATGACCTCTACTGAAAAGGCGACCCAAGCACGCCGCTTCGTGGTTCGAGGACGCGTGCAGGGCGTGGGTTTCCGCTGGTTCGTGGAGCGCGAAGCGCACGTCCTCGGGGTCTCCGGATGGGTGCGCAACAATGCCGATGGCAGCGTCGAAGTGCTTGCCCAAGGCACTCGCGATCAGCTTTTGGGCTTGCGCTCGCGCCTTCGCCAAGGTCCTCGCGCGGCCCGCGTCGATGACATCGAGGAATCCGAAGTCGGCCCGGTCGCAGGCCTTAGTTCATTCCGCATTGAGGGGGCGTGGTAAATGCCGCAGCCGGGGCTGAACTCGGACCAACTGAAGCAGCTCATCCGCGAGGTGCCCGATTTTCCCAAGAAAGGAATCCTGTTCTACGACATCACCACTCTGCTCAAAGACCAGCGAGGGTTCGCAACCCTGATTGACCAGTTTTCAGAACATTACATTCGACACCACGTCGATCTTGTCCTTGGCATTGAAGCCCGCGGTTTTATCTTCGCTCCCGCGCTGGCTTATCGCCTCAATGCAGGGTTCGTGCCTGTGCGAAAGCCCGGTAAGCTGCCCGCCCCTACCGTCAAGTATGACTACGCCCTCGAATACGGGTTGGGTACATTGGAGTGCCACAAAGACGCCATTGAAAAGGGCCAGCGTGTGCTCGTGGTCGATGATCTGCTCGCCACCGGTGGCACAGCGGAAGCAACAGCGAAACTAGCCTCGTCACTCGGGGCGGAGATTGCCGGCTTGGGCTTTGTGGTCGAACTCGACTTCCTGAAGGGCCGAGACAAGCTGAAAGGGTACGATGTGATGTCCCTTCTGCACTACGACAAATGAAGGGGAACGAACAGGCCACCTTTGTGTCCAGGGGTTTACTTCAAGAAGTGCGTCGCGATGAGTCCCACCGCCACCCAAAAGCCAGCGCTTACCACGACAGCCAGGCTCAACCCCAGGATCGTGTTCCAGCTGGCGGAACCTCCGGTATCGCCCGCTTCGAGTGAGGAATCGTATACCAGCCACGAGCGCAAAAACTTGGTGTCTAACGCATTGCTGGGCGCCGCTCCCCAAGCTCGCCGGATGGGTAGTCGAATGTGTGCCGGCTGGGTGCTGGACGACCACGCCAGGTGTGATTGTTTGTAGCTCATTGTCCGCACCTCCGTTTTTCAGCCCGCATTTAGTGGACCTTCCGCACGGCACGTCCAACTGCTTGAAAATAAGACGACTTTAAGAAGCGCGGGGTTTGCTCCACCCCTTTAGACCAGGTAATTATTAACCGCCATAGCGGAAGCGTCGACAGGGTTGGCCGTCAGACTGCTGCTGTGGCACTCGTGTTCCGTAGAAATGTGAATTGCTTGTAAGCAATCCACGAATTCCCAATGGCGTGTGCAGCGATGAAAATGAAGGTGCAACCACAGGATGCCACTTCGGTCTGCCTCTTCCAGTGCAAATCTCGGCAACCTCGGGCGGGGTTTCGCAGGTTGAAAAAATCTTGCCTGGGGGCTGATCGCATCCAGAACGGGATGCCCAAAAAACATTTTGCTAGCCGAAAATGCCTTTATCTGATAGGGTTAGCCTGCGTTTGATCTGAATCGGTACTTGAGCATTTGAGCAGCTTCTCGCGTTACCGCTAGTGCCTGCCCAGTTCTTCCGACTCCCATACAAGCGTAAAAATCACCGAAAGGTACTATCAACAAATGGAACAAGGAACAGTGAAGTGGTTCAATGACGCCAAGGGCTATGGCTTTATCAGCCGTCAGAGTGGCGAAGACGTTTTCGTGCATTTCTCAGCCATCCAAGCGGGAGGCTTCCGCAGCCTGCAGGAAGGCCAGAGCGTAGAGTTCGACGTGGCCAAGGGACCAAAGGGCTTGCAAGCGGAGAACGTAAAGCCGCTGTAATTTGCAGCCAAAGATTTCAGAAGAAACATAAAAAGATTCTGAAGATACAACCTGCCGGTAACCGCCGGCCAGATGGGCTCCGGAGCGATCCGGGGCCTTTGGCTTTTCAGGATCCTCCTAGCTTAGGATTCGCTCACAAGAAGGCGCGCATCTTTCGATAAGTAACTTTTCTTTCGGAACCAGTCTTCCATCGCCTCCCGAAGCTGGTTGAGCGGAATATTTTTTCCAATCTCCATCTGTCCATCGACTAGCGGCAACGTGTCGTCAAAGACCCTTGCATTGGTGAAGTTGCGCATGGAGAAACTGTCCAACCACTTCAGGGGGCAGGGAAGCCGCCGGCCGTTTTCTTCGTATTCCACGCGGATCTTGCGGGCAAACATCGATTGATTTAACCACAGACTGCCGCCGTGAAGGGCCATGGCGGCCAATATCGCGGTTCTCCCCGAATCACCGGGTGAGGTAGCAAGGCTAGGTCCCCAAAACCATAACTTGCACAAAACCCCTGAAATTTGAGAAGGTTATGAAGATTGCCTAGGGCGTCTGTGCCCCCGGGTAAAGTGCGGAACGATTATGCAGCAGGAAACTTGCGGCCCGGACGAAGACTCCATGTGCGGCAGCAAAGAGGGGTTATGACGAAAGCGGATCTGATCGATGAAGTCTCGCGTTTAGCGGAACTTACACGCAAAGACAGCGAAGTGATCCTGGAAACAATCTTTGACAGCGTGGTGCGCTCGCTGCGTGCCGGTGACAAGATTGAGATTCGTGGGTTTGGCAGCTTTCGCACTCGTCAACGCAAACCCCGAATTGGTCGCAACCCCAAAACTGGCGAGCGCGTCGAAGTGCCGGCAAAAAAGATTCCGTTCTTTAAACCCAGCAAGGAACTCAAGGACTTGGTGAATCTCGGGGATTCCTCGGAAACTTCAGGTACCCCTGCTTCGTCGGCGCCGCCGACGCAATAGCCTAGCCTAGCCTTCACTGCAGCTTGCGACGGTTCCATCTCACCCCAGTCTGAGATCGTGTTTTCTAAGGAAGGCTCAGCCCGCAGAGCGAACCGAGTGACGCTGATTCCCAAGAGGCTAAATCTTCAGCGCTGCACCAGGTACAAATCCGCAACCTTCAAAGATAGTTGCTCCGCATTGAGATCAGCGCGATTACAAAGCACAATAATCGAAAGCTTATCGTCCGGGAAGCGCTCAATGACGGTGCGAAAGCCAACGGTTTCTCCGTAGTGCCACATGCGCTTGTGATTGTGGTAGGGATTGAGAAACCAGCCGAAGCCGTAGGCAGCGGGAGTCCCGTCAGGATGGTAGGGCTGACCTTGTGGCGGATTGACCGGGGTCACAGCTGGCTGCATCTCGGCTTCACTGAGCAAAGTGTGGTTGCGCAGAGCCCGGTCCCACTTTTCCAAATCCTCGAGCGATGAATAAATTCCACCATCGCCGAGCACGGCCGAAGTGGCGCTTTGATCGGTTTCCCGCCAGCGATTGCGTTGCCTGGAATGACCATAGGCACGATGCGTGACTTCGTTCTTCCCCTTTTCATACGCGATAGTGTTCGCCATATCGAGCGGAGTGAAGATACGCTCTTGCAGAAATTGGCCGAAAGGCTCGCCCGAAACTTTTTCCACCATCATGGCCAAGACGGCGTAACCGGAATTGCTGTAGTCCCACTTCGCGCCTGCGGGAAACTTGCCGCTTGTCTGTTGCTCGAGAAGCTTGAGCACGCCGGCGTCGTGAATTTGCGGAATTTTATCGCTCGGCCTGCCGGCTGGTGGTTGAGGCATCAGATCTTCGTAATCGCGCAAGCCCGAGGTATGGTTAAGAAGGTTGCGAACAGTGATGGGTTTGCCGTAGGCGGGAAACTCCGGAAAGATATCGGTGAGGTGGTCGTCATAATGCAGCTTGCCGTCGCGCACCAGCAACATGACGGCGGTGGCGGTGAATTGTTTGGTCGATGACGCGAGGCGGAAGTTCGTTTGAGCGTTGATCTTGTTCAAAGTGCGCAGGTCGGTTACACCGTATTCGCGAAGGAAGGCAATGCGGCCATCCCGGATCACGAGCACTGCCGCGCCGGGAGCGTTCTCTGATTTCAGACCGGCGAAGATCGCCGCAACCTCATTGGCGGAAGGATCGGCAGACGCGGACATGGTCGTCATCAACGTCAGGATCAACCCAACGACAAACGCAAACCAGCGGATCATGAGACCTCCAACTCAGAAAAGCGCGGGAATCTTACAGCCAGAGAAAAGCTCAATGGGTGTGCGGAGTCTCGCTTCCACTCCGCTGCTCATTCCGGGCCTTCCCCTTCTACCACCCGAAAGTCGCAGTCGCGAAAAGATCTTACGGCCTTATTCCCACCACACTCATCATCCTGCCAGTTCTTCCTTTCTCAGCGCGGTAGGAGAACAGTAGATCCGGACGGCAGCTGGTGCACAGTCGGGAAACTTCGATGTTGTGAGCTGCTACCCCTGCGGCCAGAAGCTGCTGACGGTTGGCTTCCACCAGGTCAAGGAAGAGTCTCTTGGGCAGGTGACTATGGCCCGGAGCTCGTGCCGTCAGGAAAAGCAACGGATATTTCTCGCGCACCGGGTCGGAGTCCTTAACCTCGCGGAATAGCTTAGCCGCGTAGGCGAACTGCGACTCGAACTTGGTGCGCACTGCTTCCCCGACTTCGTAACAGCAGCCCTGAATTCCAGGAGCGATGGCAGCCCTAAGATCGTGCGGTCGGCTGCCAAAGCAGCGATGCATCTCGCCTACGCCTTTTTCGACGATGCGCATTGCCGTACCGCGCCATCCGGCATGAAACACGCCCACGGCGCGGCGGCTCACGTCAGCCAGAATGATGGGAAAACAGTCCGCGGTCTGAACTGTCAAAAGAAGACCGGGAGTTGCCGTGATCAGGCCATCGCCAGCCAGAGATAATGCCGGCGGCGACAGCCAGCACGCAGAATCAAAGTGCCGAATGACGTCGGAATGGACCTGGCGGACGCTAATCAGGTTCCAGGATCGCGCATCAGCGTCACGTCGAGCCTGCGCCGAAGCCTGGCCAGGTTCTCC